>JANOHH010000966.1:0-2852 GCA_031406395.1 Verrucomicrobiota bacterium
GACCCCGACGGGCGGGGCGTCACCATGATTCTCAAAATAGATCATCGTCACTCGCTTTTCAGCAACGCGCGCTTTGAAATTGAACAGTCAGGCTTTCTGGGCGATCGGTTTATCGCGATCTACCCTGGCGAAGGCCCCGGCGAACGATTAGTCAACGGCGCTGAGGTTCAGGCCCGCACCCCCTTCAACATGCAGGAAGCGGTGGCCACGGCGACCACCACCATCACCAAAATCAGTCAGGCCACGACGAACCTCGACGCCGCCGTGAGCGATGTGCGCCGCTTGGTATTGACCGAGACGACGCTGGCGCAGTTCGGGGCATCGCTGGACCGATTCGCCGCGATGACCGCCGATGCCCAGGCCGCCGTGAGCCGTTTGAACGCGCTGGTCGCCACCAACTCGCAGCCCGTCACCGCCGCGGTGAGCAATCTGAACTCGTTCACCGGCCAACTGCCGCCTCTCGCTGCCTACGTCAATTCGCTGGTGCAGAGCAACGGCGTCGAGCTGACCATCGCCATTAAGAATCTGGAAACCAGTTCCGCCGCCCTGACCAACTTGCTGACGGAAATACAAAATGGCCGCGGCGTCGCCGGCCGGCTATTGCGCGACGAGGAGATGGCCGCCGAGGTCACGGCCATTGCACACAATCTCTCAATCACGACGAGCAATCTCACGGTGACCACCAGCAACCTGAATCGTGGCGGCCTGTGGGGCATCTTGTGGGGTAAGAAACCACCCCGCCGCGACCCGGCTTTGGAAACGATTGAGTCGCCGCGCAGCACGCAACATTAGAATTATGGCCCTTTGGATCATACGCATTTTGTTTTTGAGTCTCTGCGCGATGGGCGGATTCGCCATCAGCCAGGTCCGGCCGGATTTTGTGGTGCAGAGCCACGGCGGTTTGGTTGGTATACTCATTGGCTTCGGCTTTGGCGGGTTGTTAATCGCCGTGGACGAAATGCTCAAGGGCTTTTCGCTCCGCGCGTTTTCCGCGACGACCTTTGGCCTCTTGCTCGGCGCGTTGGTGGCCACCTTGATTGATCGCTCCGGACTGTTTGACGGCGTGGACGATTCCACCCGGCAACTGGTCCGGCTCGGGCTATTCCTTGGCTTCAGCTACATTGGCATGGTGCTCGCCATGCGCAGCAACAAGGAGGATTTCTCCCTCATCATTCCCTACGTTCGTTTTGCGGCGAGCAACAAGCCCGACAATCTGCTCTTGCTCGACACCAGCGCGATCATTGATGGACGCATTGCCGATCTGCTGGAGGGCAACTTCGTGGAAGGGGTCATCGTGGTGCCGCGGTTTGTCTTGAAGGAACTCCAGCAAGTCGCGGATTCGCACGACCCGATCAAACGCGCGCGGGGCCGGCGCGGACTGGAAATGCTGAACCGCGTCCAGCAAAATCAGCGCAACGAGGTCAAAATCCACGATGGTGATTTCCCGGAAGAGACCGAAGTGGACGCCAAACTCGTCCGCCTTGCGCGCAACCTCGGCGCCAAGCTTTACACCAACGATCACAATCTCGGCAAGATTGCCGCCCTGCAAAATGTCCGTCACGTGAATCTTCACGAACTGGCCAAGGCGCTTAAGCCAGTGCTGCTCCCGGGCGAAATGCTCGAACTAAAAATCGTGCGCGAGGGCAAGGACAAGGGGCAGGGCCTCGCTTATCTCCCGGATGGCACGATGGTCGTCGTCAACAACGGGCAGGCCCAGATGGGTCAGACAGTTCAGGTCCAGGTCCAAAGTCTGTTGCAAACCGGGGCGGGCGTCATTGTATTTGCCGATTTGCGGTCCGGAACCGGAAGCTGAAAACGCGCCCTTTCACCCCCGCACCCTGAAGAGATTTATGGACCATCGGCGCGCACGAAGTGAATTGCCCTACCAAAAACAATTATGCAAATGATCACCGTCTCCACCGCCTTCAACCCAGCCGACGCGCAATTGGTTCGTTCACGTCTGGAAGCCGCCGGCTTTCACTCGGCCGTGAAGAATGAACTCTCGGCGCTCAGCATGGACGGCTATGGCCTCGCCGTCGGTGGCATCCTGGTCCAGGTGCCCGAAACCGAAGCCGATGACGCACGTGAATTTCTGAACGCTCCTGACTCCCCCGCCGAATGAGTCTCGCAAAACTGAAACAGTTGTGGCGGCTCAAAACCATTCTGCCCGCTGGCGAAATCGAGCTTGCGCCGTCCGTTCTCCGGCAATACGCCGGCGACAAATGGTTCGCCGCGCACCAGCCCGATGCGGTCGCGCTGCCCCGCTCGACCAAGTCCGTGGCCGCAATCTTGCGTTTTGCCAATCGCCATGCCATCCCGGTGACGGCGCGCGGCGCCGGTCACGGTTACGTCGGTGGCTGCGTTCCCGTGCATGGCGGCATTGTGCTCTCCTTGGAGCGCATGAACCGGATCGTGGAAATCAACGCGGGCGACTTCGTCGTCGTAACGCAGCCGGGCGTCATCACCGCCACGCTACAGACCGCCGTTGAAAAACAGAAATTGTTTTACCCGCCCGATCCAGCGAGCCGAAAGGAGAGCTTTATCGGGGGCAACATCGCCACCAATGCCGGCGGGCCGCGCTGTTTGAAATACGGGGTCACCCGCGATTACGTCCTCGGCCTCGAGGTCGTCCTGGCCGATGGCACCATCGTTCGTCTCGGCAGTCGGACGCACAAAAACAAAACCGGCTTTGATCTGCACCGGCTGTTTGTCGGTTCGGAAGGGTTGCTCGGGGTGGTGACTGAAGCCACGCTCAAACTGTTGCCGCTGCCGCCTTACCGGGCAAACGTCGCCATCGGATTTTCCACCCTGCGCGCAGCGATTCGTTCGCTGCAGGCCATTCTCGGTGCGGG
>JANOHH010000985.1:0-4093 GCA_031406395.1 Verrucomicrobiota bacterium
GGCCCGCACCCCTTTGGTGGTTTGGTTTTTTTTTGGTGATGGTTTGGCGCGGTTGGGCGGGGGGCTGGCCGCCGCCGCGCCACGACCCTACCAAATTTGGGATTGGTGGCTCTGCTGGTCATAAAGGCGAGGGACCGAACCAGGCGAGGTGGTCGCGGATAAATGGATCCGCCGCCGGCAGCGTCTCGGGCGTGCCGATGTCCAAAAAGGGCGTATCCATCGGCAAAACTTTGATCAATGCCCCAGCCGAGGTCAATGCCGGAAACACGTCCCGCTCGAGACTGAGTGGGATGCGATTCGAAAACGTGCGCACCAGCTCGTCACGGAAAAGATAAACGCCCGCGCTGATCAACCCCTCGCCCGGACGCTTCTCCTCGAACCGGACCAGATTGCCAGAGGCATCGGTTACCAGACTGCCGTACCGACTCGTATCCGCCACCGCTCGCGCAAAGATCACGCCGGCCGTGGCTTTAATTTCCAGCGTCGCGGTTGCCTGCGCCAAGTCGGCAAGGGCAAAGGTGTCGCCGTTGAGCACCAGCCATCCCGCCGCCACTTCCCCGCCGGCATGGACGGCATTGAGAAAGCCACCGCCCGTGCCCAATGTCTCCGTTTCAGGAATGCAGCGCACTCTCACCCCGCTGACCGGGTTCGTGGCAAAATGTTGCTCAATTACCTCCGACAAATAACCAGTGGAAATGAGAACCCGCTGGATGCCCTGCCCGGCCAGATAACGCACCAACCATTCAATGCAGGGCCGGCCCCGGACCGGGGCCATGGGTTTTGGCAAATTGGGCAGCAGATGTTTGATGCGGGTGCCCAATCCGCCGGCCAGGATGACCGCCACGATTTCGTCTGAAGGGACTTTACCCAAGCGCAGTCAGGGATTTCAAACGTTGGCGTAAATGCTGTTGCGCAAGATCGTGTACCCCTTGATCAGTTCCCGGATGCCGCGATCCAGCGACCACTCCGGCGTGAAGCCGGTCGCCGCCACGCGTGCATTGGACACGATATAATCCCGCTTATCGGGATCCTCGCCGATGGGCGCTTCGAGAAAAACAAACTTTGGCAGGTGCTTTTGAATCACGGCGCAGAGTTCCAGCTTGGAGAGGTTGGCGTCGTCCAAGCCCACGTTGTAGGGTCGGCCACGCATCGCCTCGAAATTCTGGAGGCCATGCAGAAATATCCGGACGACATCCCGGATATGGATGTAATTACGTTTGAAGTGACCCTCAAAAATCACCACGGCCCGATCATGCACCGCCCGGTAAACAAAATCATTCACCAGTAAATCCGTGCGCATGCGGGGCGACATGCCGAAGACCGTGGCCAGCCGGAAACTGATGCTGTTCTCCCGTTGGAGCACGGCTTCCTCGGCTTTGACCTTGGTCACACCGTAGAGGGAGAGCGGCCGCAGCGGTGAGTCCTCCGTGCAGTGCTTGCCCTTTTCGCCGATGCCGTACCCGCTATTGGTTACCGGCATGATGATGCGTTGCTGCGGGCTGGCGAGCCGGCACAACATTTCCACGGCATCCTGATTCGTGGTCTGGGTCGCGATGGGGTCTGCGTTGCAGAGCGGCACCCCAACCAGCGCGGCGAGCGGGATCAGCAGGTCGGCCTTCGCCACGAACGGTTTCACGAAGGCTTCAGCGCGGCAATCGCCCCGCACGACCTGAAACGTGTCGTGCCGGCAGCAGTCCGCGAGACTGTTCTGTCGAAAATAGAAGCTGTCCAGCACCGTTACCTCGTGCCCTTGCGCGAGTAAGGTCGGTGTCAAAACCGAACCAATGTAACCCGCCCCACCCGTGATAAGAATGTTCATATCGTCCGGTACTCTAGCGGGGTAGTCGCATGGGCCGCAAACAGAATTCAGAAGCTACCGCCCCGGCGCTGGCAGCGCCGACAAATTTCGCCGCCACTCCACCAGCCCGCGACGCGACCGGGAAGCCGTCGCGCTGGGTCGGGGACCTTGCGAGGCTACGCCCAGCCTTTACACCGCCGCCCTTCGTCCCTAGCTTGCGGTGTTGTTGAATCCGGGTTCGACCAAGAATAAACTATGAACTGGCTGTGCCTGCGCCCTTTTCCTTGGCTGGACACGCGGGCCCGGTTCGTTGCGCAAACTCCTCGGGGCGGAACTTTACTCGACCTCGGGGCCTCCGACGGTGAAACCTTGAGTCACTTTGCCCAGTTGCGCCCCGACCTCCGGTTGCTGGCCGCCGACAAATTTGGTCAGCCGGAAAAATATCCTGCCGGCTGCCAGTTCCGCCGTGCCGACTTCGAACGAGATCCCCTGCCTTGGCCCGCCGCGACCGTGGACGCGATCACCTGCATGCACCTCGTGGAACACTTGAAGGACCTGCGGCTGTTGTTACCGGAAATCGCGCGGGTGTTGAAACCTGGCGCCCAAGTTTATTTTGAGACCCCACATACCAAGACGCTCACGCTGCCGAGCCGGCGCGGTGGTCCCCTGCCATTTACCATGAACTTTTACGACGACCCCACGCACGTTCAAGTGGTGACGATGGCCGCGCTGGCGCAGCAGGTGCAGTCGGTGGGGTTGCGGGTCGAACGCACAGGCACGTCGCGCAACTGGCTGTTCGCCGCCGCCCATCCCCTGTTCGCCATGCTGCCGCCGAGCCGCAAGAAATTTACCGCGCACGTCCACTGGCTCGGCTGGTCGGCCTGCCTGATCGCTTCCCGCGCGGCATGAAACCCAAGCTGCTCATCATCGAACTCTGGGGGCTGGGGGATCTCGCCATCGCTACGCCGTTTCTGCGTGCGGCCAGCGAGCGCTACGCGGTGACCCTCCTGGCCAAACCTTACGCCCAAGATTTGCAGGCCCGGCTGTGGCCAGAAGTGGAAGTGGTGCCGTTCGTCGCGCCGTGGACGGCCTTTGAGGGAAAATACCGGCTTTGGAAATGGTCGTGGCGGGACATGCTCCGCCTGCGCAAGCAGATCGCCAGACGTCGATTCGACGCCGGTTTGTCCGCCCGTTGGGATCCGCGCGACCATTTTCTCCTTCGAGCCATGCGTGTGCGGAAGCGGTACGGGTTTCCGCGCCTGTACAGCCAGACCTTCCTCACGCACCCGCAAACCAAACCTGCTCCTCGCGATCATCGCTACGAATACTGGCACGTTCTGGCCCGCGCGCTGGAGCTTGCGTTACCGCCGCGCGAGGGGATTCCCATGCCCCAGTCGCGCCCCAACGGCACCGTCCTCATTCACAGCGGCGCCGGCCAACCCGTGCGCGTCTGGCCGCTCGGATGCTACCGTCACCTCGCCCTGTGGCTGCGCCAAAAAAAATATCCTGTCGTGGTGGCGTGCGACCCTGACCAGCGGAACTGGTGGTTGCGCGCCGGCGGATCCGGCGTGGTCACGCCGCACACGGTCAACGAACTGGTGAACCTGATTGACGCCGCCGGCGTGTTCATCGGCAACGACTCCGGTCCCGGCCATCTCGCGGCGTTTTGCGGGGTGCCCACGTTCTCGTTCTTCGGACCGCAACTGCCCGAATGGTTCGCGCCGCTGCATCCCGAGGCCATCTGTCTCGAAGGCCGGCCCTGTCCCTACAAGCCGTGTTCCGATTATTGTCGGTTCTCCCTGCCGCGCTGCCTGTCCGAAATGTCGGAGACCGAGGCGTGGGTTCACGTGGAACCCTTCGTCGCCCGGCATCTCGGACCGCGCACGCCACCGTCCAACCCATTGCTGCCCGATTAGCCGCCAGTCTTTGGCTGGCCTTTGCGCCTGATTGTTGGCGGGGTCAATTAGTTGCCGTTGGCGCGACATTGGGCTCCCTCGCAGGGTTGACGGTTGGGATTCCGTGGCATCGCAGAATATTTTTTCTGCAACTACCGGCGGTGGAGGAACCCGGTCGGCTGGGTCCGGAAAATCAGAACTCTTGCCGCGGCTGACAAAACTGGCTGATGCCGAACTGCAGACGTCAAGCCATCGAGTAAAGCGGGCCTGGCTTGCCGGGCCAGGACTACCGGTGAGTTTCGTTCCTGGCCGGCCGGAGCAGCTACTTGCCACCTGCCATCGCATGATCTACCTTGCGCAGCACGTGTCTGCCTTGGATTTATTTAGCATCATCACGCCC
>JANOHH010000990.1:0-2456 GCA_031406395.1 Verrucomicrobiota bacterium
AATCACCCCCCGGCTATTAAGTAACCAACCCACCCAACGGCGCACCAACACGTCTAAAAACCGTAAAAGCCTACCAAGTCATCGGACAACAAACCGCAGCGGCCGCCCAAGTAAAGGCCGCCCGCCAGTGAAAAAGACGGAGCGAACCCGGCGGAAAACGACCACGGGAAAAAAACCAAAGAATAGTTGCCGGGAGGTTGGCAAGGCGCGGGCATGGTTTCCACCCTTGGGCTTGTGTTTGGGGCGCAAGGTAACGGTCAAGCAAACAGGCCAGCGGCCCAACGCGCGCAGCTAACACGAATTTTTTGTGGTTACGCTCCGAACAACTCTCCTCCTGGTTCTGGTCCTGGGCGGCGCCGTCATTGCGCAAGCCCAAGTTGATCCTTATCCCCGGAATCTGCTTCAACTCGGCCTTGACCAGACTCTTTCGGGCCAGGGCCCGCAATCGCTCTATGCCTACTATTACTACAACAATCCCGAATTTTTGCGCACCAACATGGCGCTCCGCATGGCAGTGGCCCCGGTCTATTTCTACAGCGAGCTCGGGTTCCGCGAAGTCCTGCCCCGAACCGATTTCGGCATTGGTATTCGAGGCGGAGCCTTTGGCGAAAATTATTACGAAATCAACCAAGGCGACTACCTCAAAGGCCAGAGTTTCAAGGGGAGTGGGGCCGGCGCTTCACTGAGCCTCTACCACCTGCTCGACCCAGGCTACCTCATCCCGGTCAACGTCATCGTGCAGGGGGGCGGTGATTACACCGCGTATTCCGCAACGGACAATACCGATGACTTTTTTAGACTCCCCAAGGACGGCCCAAGCACCTTCGCGCGCGCGGGCCTGCGGTTTGCCGGCAAGGAGCCGATGCTGTACGCCGATCTGGCGATGGAAGTTTCCATTTGGTATGAACGCCAGTGGCGATTTAACGATGGCCCTTATGGCTTTGCGGGGGATCGGCAGGTCGTACCCTCGACGGGCCTCTACTGGCTCTATGCTGGCTTGAACTACGCGTGGACCAACACCGGATACCAATTTACGTTTGCAGTGACGGCGGGCGGATCGCACGATGCGGATCGTTTCAATGCCTACCGACTAGGCGGGGTTTTGCCCCTGGCCGCCGAGTTTCCGATGACGTTGCCTGGCTATTACTATCAAGAGATTTCCGCCAGCAAGGTCTTACACCTCAGCGCCGCCTACGTTGTTCCGCTGTCCACCGACCATCGCTGGCAACTCCGTCTAGAGGCCGCGAGTGCGTACGTTGATTATCTCCCCGGGTTCGAGCAGCCCAACCACTGGAATACGGGCGTGGGCCCGAGCCTTTCTTACACTTCCCGGAGTGAGGTATGGCGGCTGATCCTGCGCTATGGCTACGGATTCAATGCGCTGCGAGACGGCCAAGAAGGCGCGCAGAGCATCGGCGTGCTCTATCAATACAACTTCGAGCAACGAAAGCATCGGAATGAAAACGACAGACGAACTACCCATGGCGACTGAGCACTCCGAAATCCCCGCCGCGACTTTTGAATTGCCGCGTAAGGAAGCCCCCGGCAGCGAGCCTCCGCCCGCTCGATCGCGCGCCACCGAGACGACGAAACCAACACCCGTGCAAATCGTTTTGCTTGTGCTCGGCACGGTTGCCTTCCTTTACTTTGCCCGGCCCTTGATCCTGCCCGTCTTCATGGCCTGTTTTGCAGGGATGGCCCTGAAACCGCTCATTCGTTGGTTGGCCGGCTGGCACATTCCGCCGGGGTTGTCCGCCGCGGTGGTGCTTTGCATGCTGGTGACCGCCATCGGGATTGGTTTCTTCCAACTCGGCCGCCCGGCGTTGACGTGGATGAATGAAGCGCCGCAACACATGACCGATTTACGACAGCGGGTTCAAAAAGTATTCCCGCGGCTCGCCCGCTTCAATCGGGCGGCCGCCGCGGTGAACAACCTGGGCGCAACGGAGGCGGAAAAAAAAGAGGAACAAAAAACGGCGCCAACGGTGGAGGTCAAAGACAGTCGGGGCACCGGTTCCATGCTGAATTGGACGGGCACCTTGCTGGCGGGCTTGGGCGAGACGTTGGTATTGCTCTACCTATTGCTGGCCTCGGGGGACCTGTTCCTGCAGAAACTCGTTCACGTGATGCCCACGCTGCGCGACAAGAAGCGAGCCGTCGAAATCAGCCATGAAATCCAGCAAAACATTTCCAATTACCTGTTCTCGGTTTCGCTGATCAATCTGGGCCTGGGAATGGTCGTGAGCGGTGGGCTCTACTTCATGGGCGTGCCCAATGCCGCGATGTGGGGCATGCTCGTGGCGCTCCTGAATTTTGTTCCCTATTTCGGTCCGGTCGCCGGAATCGTTCTCTTGGCGGCTGTCGGGCTGCTGGCTTTTGAAACGATGTGGCGAAGCCTCCTACCTCCTGGTTGGTATTTGTTGCTCCATTTGTTGGAAGCGAACCTCATCACGCCG
>JANOHH010001018.1:0-2564 GCA_031406395.1 Verrucomicrobiota bacterium
GTATGATCGCCTGGTCGCGTCCGGCAAACTGGATCAACACCGCGTTCGCGACGAATGGCTGCAATGGAAGAACATTGCGCGCTCCTTCGGCTATCTCTTCTTCGGCGTCGGCGTCATCCTGCTGCTGCTGATCATCTACGCCATGGTCTCGCGCCTGGCACACTGAGTCCGGATCCGCCACAAAGGGAGACCTGCAGGATCATGGGAACCGCTGACCCAAGCTGATTCGAAAGGCCGAAACTTCCAGCCGGCAAGAACGCGCCCTGGTGGGAAGGACCTTTTTAGGAATTTACATCCTGAACTTCGAACGGCGCGCCGGGCCGATATTAAAATCAGGCAAACCATTTCCCGAGGTTGCCGGAGTGGATTCTGGAGGAACACCACGTTGTCCCACTCGACCTAGTTCATCGTGCCGCCCATGCGGGCGAAGCTCTTGCCAAGCCGGAGGTAGTAGGCCGGACTGTTCTCGGGCGGTTCGCCCCGACTCCAGTCCCAATCCCCATCGTCTTAAATATCTACAACGTAAATTGTGTGACCGCTGACGAGCTTGCACCTGGCTGGCAGGCGTAAATTGTTCAGGCAGCTCAGGTTCTTCTCGAATGCCTGCGGCGCCATGATGGCCAGGCTGACGGACAAAACCAAGCCGCGGTCGAGTCCGTCCACCGTCCGACAGAACAAAGCGAAGTCCGTCATCGCCGCGCGTCCGATAACCGAGCCGTTGAACAGCGTGTGATTGGAGATGATGTCGTGACTGACGCCAGGATGAACCGTGAGGGAAACGTTGTGCCGGAACGCCTGCGCCCGATGGAACTGGCCGGGTGCCGCTGCTTCAGCGCGAGGTGGCTCGCCAGGAGTCCGTGGGCGATCATCGCCTGCAATAATTCTGCATGAGCGAAGCCAGCGGATGCGTGCCTGAGATCAACCTGCCGCTCGCGCCGCGCTACCGCTCTGCCTCCTGCCGGGCCCAGACGTCGGCGGCGAGAATTTGTTCCAGCGTCGGATGCGCCACAACCTCGTGCGCGTCCATCGTGCGGCTCACGGTTTCGGTAATTTGCAGGAAACTGATTTTCCGATTCACGAAGGCCTCGACCGCAATTTCGTTCGCAGCGTTCAATACGGCCGGTAATGTGCCGCCCACCTCGCCGGCGCGGCGCGCGAGCGTCAACGCAGGAAATCGTTCCGGGTCGGGCGCTTCGAACGCAAGGTTGGCCAGTTTCGGGAAATCGGTCTGCACCCGATCACTCGCGGCCCGGTCGGGATAGGTGAGGGCGTATTGAATCGGCAAACACATGTCCGGGGTGGAAAGCTGGGCCAACAGCGAGCCGTCCACGAACTCAACCATTGAATGAACAATGCTCTGCGGATGGACGACCACCCCAACGCGCGCCATCTCGATGTCGAACAGCCAACGCGCCTCGATCATCTCCAATCCCTTGTTGAAGAGGGTGGCGGAATCAATTGTGATTTTGCGACCCATCACCCAGGACGGATGTTTGAGGGCGCGCTCGACGGTGATCTCGGCAAACTTTTCTTTCGGCCACAGTTTGGCGTCGCGAAACGGTCCGCCACTGGCTGTGAGCCAGAGCTTGCGGACGGACGCCGACGGCTTGCCGTCGAGGCACTGAAAGATCGCGGAGTGTTCGCTGTCCACGGCCAGGACGCGCACGCCGTATTTCCGCGCCTCGTTCATCACGATTTCGCCCGCCATGACGAGGATTTCCTTCGATGCCACCGCAATGTCCTTGCCCGCGCGGATCGCCGCCAGCGCCGGTTGCAACCCCGCCGTGCCGACGATGGCGATCAGCACGATGTCGGCCTCCGGTAGCGTGGCCAGTTTCAACAACCCTTCCGTGCCCGAAAAAACCTCGCACGCGGTGCCGAGGGCTGCGCGCAGTTCCTGGGCCTTGGCGGGATCGTTGAGGGAGATCGCGGCGGGCCGATGCTTGCGCGTCTGTTCAAGCAGTAATTCAGAATTGTTACCCGCCGCCAGGGCGATCAGCCGGATGCGTTCAGGCAAATCTTCCGCCACCTTAACCGTGCTGGTGCCGATGGAGCCGGTGCTGCCGAGGAGAACGACGTTTTTCATTTACGATTTACGATATTCGATTTACGCGTCAACGGGAAGCACGCGCCGTTTTTGCCGATGAAACCACGATCGCCAGGATTTCGTCTCCCTCCTTCATCAGATCGCGCAGCCGAGTCGGCTTAACGAGATTGTTATCCATGAGCAACTCCATCCAAAATAATGACTCGTCGCATTCCTCTTCAACAATACGAAGTTTGTTGATGAAGTCTGGGGTGGATTTTGCCCGGTAAACGGCCCGGTAATTCGCGCCGACCGAAGTTCCACAACGCAGAAGCTGTTGGCCAAGAGTGCGCGCAATCCAGTTATCTGGCAGTGCCGCGCACAGTTTTACGACACGATTGGCATAAGTCTTCGTGCGAGCCTTCATCTCTTCGCGTGTCATCGTTTCAAGGGGTTCATACTGAGGTTGCGTTTGTCAGAGAGTGCGTAAATCGTAAATCGAAAATGCCTCACGGGTGCGTGAGGATGTGCCGCAGAT
>JANOHH010001040.1:0-8368 GCA_031406395.1 Verrucomicrobiota bacterium
CCCGGCTGCACACCGCCATGAAAGCGACGGTGGGGAACATCACCAGCACCCGATTGCTGGAACCGCGCACCGCCGTGGAAATGGCGCAGGGCACCCGACTTTGCCCCGACCTTGCCCTTGTCACGGCGGCTACCAACAGACTCTGGCTCGCCGCCGAAATCGTCAGTTCCGAGGACCACCACGCCGATACGGTCATCAAAAAAGAGCTTTACGAGACCATCAAAGTCCCGCGCCTGTGGATGATTGATCCGCGCTACGGCAACGTGGAGATTTATCACGCTACGCCCTACGGCCTGGCGCTCAGGAGCATTCTGGCCGGTCGGGAAGTGCTGAGCGAAGATCTGCTGCCCGAGTTTGCACTGACCATGGCCGAGTTGTTTGCCCCGGAGTAAGCGCCACGACCCAGCAGGGTTGCGTTTGAATCGCGTCACCGATTCAGCGACTACGGTTGCGTTAACACGTCGAGCTATCACGAAAGCGCGCTTCAATTGAACCCGCCAGCACTGCGCACCCCGAGCGATTTCTTTGACCACCGCTTTGACTGGATGCCCGCGCTTCGTCGCTTCCCGTTTCAGTTTCGCAATCTGTCCCGGCAGATTGTCCTTTTGTGTCGAGTCGGACTCGCGGACATACAGGACAACTGGTGTTCCCGGATCGCGGTCGCTGAGGGAAGCTAGGTATTCCGAAGGGCGGGCCGGAGTAAGGGCAGCCGCGTATTTCCTGACCGTTCGCATCATCAATCCAATTCGTTGTGGGCTTCGCACCGGTTAGGCCAACTATGGATTGATGAAGGTCGTTGACCTAACCAGTGCAAACTTTCGGCGCCTGCCAGCGCACCCGTTATTCATTATCTTACGTGAGGCTGGACAGCGTGGCATTGATTTCTATTTGAACGCACTTTTGCAGACTTGCTCACTTGCCTCACGGACAATAAATAATCGCGCTTCTCCCTTGCGTCGGTGCGGCGTAGTGGCATCGTTGCGCCAATCATATGTTCGACTCAATTAAAGCCGTCATCGGGGACATAGCATCTGTAGCGATTAAAGACCAACGCATCGCGTTGTCCCAAGAACAACTCGCCATTTTGGATGCGAAATTCCGAGAAGCACTAGAGGAAGTGGCACTGCTCACGAAACGTGTGGCGCAGCTTGAAACCGACAATGCAAATCTGGAAGCGAAGCTTCAAAAGCTTCGTCCAGTTAATGGTGCGCTCGATCCGCAGACGCGGGACATTCTCAAATTCTACTTTGACCATCCTGATGGGCTTACCAGCGAACAAGTGGCGCGTCGTTTTAACCTGAGCAAGAGTGCTGCTGATTATCATGTTGATGTCCTTTTTAAGAGGAAGTTTCTCCAACAACTCACGATGAGTATGTCACCACTTTGCTGTATGAGTCACAACGGACGCGAATTCGTAATGACGCAAGCAGCCTAACCCGCCGCGACCGTCACGCTATGCCGAAGCCGAAGAAGAACCCGAAAGCGCCAGTTCCACAGAAGGCGCTAGTTCCACAGTTGAACACCACGACCAATGAGTGGGTGGTTCAGATCATGCGTGGACTATACCGCGTCTTTGACACGAAGGAAGCTGCCGAGCGTTACTGCCTCAAGCAATCAGTTAAGCGCCCGCAAACCAGAAGTTACCATCAAGAGTTGCCGCATAGCAGCGTCTGGACCGGAGCGCCGTGGGATCATACTTTTAAGCATCTGCGCTAGCTGACCATAAAACCCAACACGCAAAATGAATAACTTGGAAGCCGTTTTTATTGGCGGAGATCGGGACGGACAGACTGTCATGCTCGATAAGCCGCATCCTGAAATGTCATCGCTGGTGAGAGTGATGGAAAGAACTGGCGAGTTTAGAGAAGTGTTCAGAACAAACTACAAGCTAGTGTCCAACGGGCCGCCGCTGCGATATGAAGTCGAGAGTTAAAGGCATCCGAACATTGGCATGAGCAGTCCAGACTGGAAAGACGCGCAATTCAATGCAAAGCCGACTATCAGCAGAATGTCGGAGCGCACATTTTGGGTCTCAGATCTCCTACGATATACGGAGGGTCGGAATTGGTTTCATACTCTCTCGGCAGAGTGTTCATATTGCCACCGAACATTGGAGATCAATTTGAACGCTCCTTTGAATGTGGCTGAGTTTGTCAAAGATGAGGCTCGGCGTCTTGTAATTCTTGAGCATCTGCGGACAGAGCATCCAGTGCCAAAAAGCCGGCAGGGGTGACACCACCGCCAAGCTCATAACCCGCCGCGAGCTTCACCGCGTCGCCAGTGAGTTCAACCACACCCGCAAAGGGCAGCGTGTATTTGTTACATGGCTTACAAGAAGGAGCTTTACGAGACAATGAAAGTCCCGCGCCTTTGGATGATTGATCCGCGCTACGGCAACGTGGAGGTCTATCACGCCACGCCCTACGGTTTGGCACTCAAGAACATTCTGGCGGGCCGGGAAGTGCTGAGCGAGGAACTGCTACCGACGTTTGCGCTCGCTGTCGCCGAGTTGTTTGCCCCGGAGTAAACCCTCATTTCCCAACCGCACCTTCGGCCGGCCTACAGCGGAGTTTTTTCACCGGCCATGGCAGCGCTGAATTTGATCTGTCGCGACAGACCGATCAACAATCCAATCACGATGGCGCAACTGCCCCAGAGATGTCCCCAGTGCAATTGTTCGCCGAGCCAAATCCTTGCCAGCAGCAGACCGAACACCGGTTGGGCATAAATCGTCAAGGCCGCCACGCTCACATTGCCTTCGCGAATAACCAGATACCAGAACACATAGCCAAACGCGGTGCAAACCCACTCCAGCACCAGGATCAAGACCCATTGCGACCAAGCCAGTGTAGCGGCCGCCGAAAGCGTCTGACGTCCATCGATCAACAGATTGGCCACCGTGCCGACCATCAAGCTCAACGCGACCACCTTCACCGGGCTGGCCCGGGCGATAAGCGGTTTGCCGATGATCGAGAACGCCGCCTCACAAATAAACGACGACACGAAGATCAGACTCGCACCCAGGCCCACCCACTGAAAGTCGTTTCGCCAGACGCCGTTCAAGAGCAACACACCGAGCAAGCCAAACGCAAAACCCATCGTTCGGCGGGGACCGATGTGCTCCCGCAGAAAAAGCGCCGCGGCGATTCCCGCCACCAGCGGCTCCATTGCCGTCAGCACCGCCGTGTTCGATGCCAGACTCTGGCTATTCCCGTAAACTTGGAGCCGGTGGCCCAGCGCAAAAACGATGAGCCCCATGCCCGCCGTCACGAGCAGATCCCGACCGCGGGGCGCTTTGCCCGGCAGCCACGGCCAGAGCAACAGCAGGGTCACCCCGGCGATCCCGAAGCGCAGCGTAACAATGCCGCCGACGCTGAGATCCACCCCCAGCACTTTGTAAGCGGATAATGTCGCCGCCCAAAAAAAGTTCAACACCAGTAAAGTGATTAAGGAGGAAAGTTTCATTTCGTATCCGACTCCCGGCCTGCCGATTGCCAGGAGGAGCAAAGCTTGCGGAATTGCCAACCAGATGGCGATAGAAAGTAGTCCAAACGGTGATTGAAGACGGAACGCGACCGGTCCCAGGTCGCAGCCGGTCATGTGTTCGTGGGAGCAGATTCAATTGGGGCATCCAATTCGAGCATCACGCTACGGGCAAGATTTCTCCCGCGGTCCGAACGCAAACGGCGAGGAAGAAATACTCGCCCACCGAGAAATTTCGGCATAACCTAGTCGCGAACTTGTCCATCAGCATGAGAATCGGATTTACCACGGACGCGGAAGTCGAGTTGCTCGATTTCGCCAAGCAACACGGCTTCGGCTCGATTGCCTGGATGCGTTTTGATCAGAGCTTTGCCGGGCCCGGCAAAGGGCACTGGCGCGAAGACGCGGAACGCTTCGGCGCGGAGACCAAGGCGCGAGACATCCGCATCTCGACGATTGGGGCATTCTACCGCAATCCCCTCGACCCGTCGCAAACCGAGTTCGCGCGTGCCGCATTGCATCGGGCGATCGACGTGGCAGAGCTTCTCAGCGTGCGAACGGTTTCCGGTTTCCCCGGCGGTGTGATCGAAACCACGATCAATCCTCGCGGCGGCCAGCCCTCGATTACTCCTTTGGAAAACTTTATTCCGCAGATCCTCGCGTTTTGGGAGCCGGTTGCCAATTACGCGGCGGACCGGGGCGTGCGCCTCGCCTTCGAGCATTGTCCGCAGGGGGTGTTTCGCCTGCCGGTGATGAACTACAACCTGTTCGGCCAGCCGGCCAATTGGGAGCGGTTCTTCGACGCCACGAAGTGCCAGAACATCGGCCTCGAGTGGGACGCCGGACATTTGATCTGTCAATTCATTGATCCGGTGGAAAATCTGCGGAAGTTTGGCGCAAAGATTTTCCACGTCCACGCCAAGGACGCGTTTATCAACCGGCAATTGCTCGAAACCTATGGCCCGTGTCATCCGGGTGTGGCGGAACACCGGTTGCCCGGCTTTGGTTCGGCCAACTGGTCGGAGATCATTCACGAGTTGATTCGTGCCGGTTACGATTCCGACCTGAACATCGAAGGCTGGCACGATCCGGTGTTCAAAGATCATCCGGCGGACACAAAATCACCGCTTGCTGGCAAGAAGCTCGAACGCGAAGGCTGGCTGCTGGCGAAAAAGCGCTTGGAGCCGTTGGTGCCGAAACCTTGAAAGCACGAGACAGGTTGCTTCTATCTCCTGATATGATAGGAAGGAAGCAGCGTCGCGGGCCGCAAAGCGGATCCAGCCTGTTAAATCAATTATGAAAACACTCAGCCGACATTTGATTGCCAGCTTCGCGACCTGCGTGTTGCTGTCCCAGCCTTGGCGCACGCCGGCCTCCTCCATCATGCCGCTGAGCACCGCCGATCATATGGCCGCTTCCGCCGCTGTATTTCGCGGCGTGGTGGTGGGCATCGATTGTTTTCGCGACGCTGGCGACGGACTGATTTATACCCGCACAGCGATTCGCGTGGACGAACCGTTACTGGGTAAATTTCCCGGCGTGCTCGCGGTGGTGCATCGCGGTGGGCAAGTTGGCAATGAAGAGGAATATTTCGGGTTCTCGCCTCGATTTGTCGGCGGGGGCGAATATCTCGTTCTTCTCGCCCGAGGGCCGGATGGCCAGTTGCACTGCACTCAAGGTTGCGCCAGCGCCATCCCGCTGACTCGCGTTTCACCGGCGAGGACCGGCGGAAAAGGATTTGCGTCACCGGGCCAGGACCTTCTGGATGAAGTCCGCCGGTTAGCCAAACAGAGCCAGCACTTTGGCAGCGACGTAACAGACCAAGCCGATTCAGGCGGCGTTACATCGTCGGCAGCGACCGGGATGCTCGAGGGCGTCAATGCCCGTTTTCTCCAGCCGGATCGCGGCGAACCAATCCCGTACCTGATCGACGCAGCCAGCCTGCCATCCGGGATATCTTTCAGCCAAGCGACGAACGCCGTGCAACAGGCTTTGAATGCCTGGGCAGCCGTAACCAGCCTGAGATTCAAACTTGAGAGCATTACAAGTTTTGGCCAGGGAGCGGACACGATCACTAACGGGGTCGAAAAGCTGCGCATTCAACTTCACGACGGTTACAACCGGATCAATTCCCCTGGCGTCCTTGGAATTGGTGGGCGAGCTTCTACCACGTCGCCCTCGCCCTCGGGATGGGATCTAGGCGGTAACGTGAATGGCAATGAGTTCCAGAAGTCAACCCGCGGCTATGTGGTCTTGGAGGCCGGAAGCACCTCGCTGCAGAATCTGGTCACCTTCACCGAAGTGTTATGCCATGAGATCGGGCACGCTTTGAACATGGCCCATTCCAGCGAGGTTCCGACCGGTGATCTGACACTCTACAATTCAATCATGTATTACCAGACGCATGCCGATGGCCGGGGAGCGACCTTGGGCGCGTACGATCCGCCGGTGATCCGGCAGTGCTATCCCTCGAACACCGTCCCCTACACCTACAATCGCATGATCGATGCGACAACCGCGCCCGCAAACTTGAATCTCGCTGGAATAAATGAAGTGGAGCTTCGCGGCTACGATTTACAATCCTCCAATCTGACGCTGGCCACCAACGATCAATCATCCCTGAATGGCGCGTTCGCCATGACTGGATCCAAAATAAGATATACTCCCGACGGATACTTCGGCGACACCCCCCGCGACGACCCCGATACGACCGACGGCTATGCCTACCAGGATCTTATTTTTGCACGGTATTCGGATGGCACCAATGCCTCCCCCTATTCGTTGGTGCGAGTGCTTTCGCTTCGCGGCGAAGCCACTGCCACTCCGGACGGCCTCCCCGACTATTGGATGATGAATTACTTCGGCCACGCGGCGCCACAAGCTGCGGATCTTTCCCGCGCCACCGACGACGCTGACGGTGACGGCCTGAATAGCCTGCAAGAATATCGGGCTGGCACGAATCCGAAGGCTGCGAATTCCACCCTGCGCATTACCGCATTCACGGGTGACTCGCTCCAGTTTCAAGCCCAAGCGTACGAACTGTACGAGTTGTGGGGCTCAACCAATCTGACCAACTGGAGCGTCCTAACTCCGTTCTTTCCAACCACAGCGTCCGTAACCATCCGCACCACTCTCCCCCAGACAAACATTTTGGCCACCGTGTCCAATCTCCCGACCACATCACCACGTATGTTTTACCGAATCATGAAGGTGCCCTGAATGAATCTCGAATTCTCGCAGGCCGGGCAAACCCGCGTTGACGCTCAATGGATTTACCCCGAGGGCAGTCGGTTGAAAGCCAGCGCCTCTGCGTAACGCACGCCGCGACCGCCAAAGATGTCCAGCGCCGAGCCGATTGTCAGATCAACCTTCCCCTGACCCAGCCGCGTTACCGTTTCCAGATCGGCGAGTGAATTCGCGCCGCCGGCGTACGTCACCGGGATCGGCGACCATCGCCCCAGTTGCTCGACCAGTTCCCCGTCAATGCCGCGACACAAGCCTTCCACCTCCACAGCGTGAATTAAGAACTCCGCGCAGTCGCCGGCAAGCGTCTCAAGCGTGACGGCGGACAGCATCACGTCCGTGAATTTCTGCCAGCGGTCAGTGACCACAAAATACTGCCCGCCCCGCTTGCGGCAACTCAGGTCTAGAACCAGCCGCTCCCGACCAACGATTTTCACGAGTTCGCTTAACCGCTCATTATCCACTCGACCTTCGCGAAACACCCAGCTGGTCACGATGACGTGCGAAGCGCCAGCCTCCAGCCAACCGCGCGCATTGGTGGCATTGATGCCGCCGCCGAGCTGCAACCCACCCGGGTACGCCGTCAGGGCGGCGCGCGCCTCCGCGTCGTTGCCCGCGCCGAGCATGATGATGTGACCACCGGTCAAGCCGTCGCGCCGATAGAGTTCCGCGAACCACGCCGCGCCATGATCCGAAACAAAGTTCGTCGCCAGCCCGCGGCCCTGGGATTCCAGCGTACCGCCGACGATTTGTTTGACCCGACCTTCATGCAGGTCAATGCACGGACGAAACATGGACGCAAGCTAGAGTTCCGGGTTTGAAGTTCCAAGTTCCAAGTTGCCGAAGCCCCTACACATGACCGCGCCCTGCGCCAAGGCGGAAGAACCAGGCCTTATTGTAACGGGCAAGTAGGTTACGAACTGGTTCGAGGTTTGGATGAGAATCTCACAAACACACCAGCGGCATGCCGCGCGGCAGTCGAATCACAACCGTGCCGGCAATTTTGTCATGCCAAGTTTGCTTTTCCCCATCCCAGATCATCCACAGGAAACCGAGGAAGAGCACAATGACGGAAAGCGCTGACGCCAATCCGCGCACAAGCGCGACCGTAAACGTCACCGGTTTGTCATCCAGGCGCACGACTTTCAGGTTGAGCACAACCCCACCAACGGTGGTGCCTTTCCAGGCCCACATTCCAGCGAAGTAAGCCAGCGCCACGAGAAATCCCAACGGCGGCCCGCCCACAAGTGCGCCGAGAATGCTGACGATGATTACGTCAAGGAAGGCGGCGCCGAGCCGTTCCCAAAAACTTGCGCGCGGGAAGTTGAGGGCTTCGGATGCCGCGGAGGGTGCACTCATTGGAATGGCCATCGGCGCAGGCGGCAGTCCTGCGTCAACGCTGCCAGCCATCGGTGGCATGCCAGATTCGGGTGCGGCGATCAGCGGCGTGCTCGCAGCGAAAGCCGCGCTGCTACCGACAGTGGTTGGCGCCGCTGAGCCGGGGGTTGTCGGTGGCGCCGAGGGCGGCCGCTCGGGCATTTCACGGCGGAAGCTGCCGAACGCCGCCGTGATCGCCACGCCCAAGCCCCACAGACCGGTGAGGGCAAAGGTGACCAAGCCGAGAATGGGCACAAGGTACAGC
>JANOHH010001059.1:0-3271 GCA_031406395.1 Verrucomicrobiota bacterium
AGGGCTGGCGTGCCGCTGCCGTTCATCATCTTCTGCACCGCCTACGATCAGTACGCGCTCAAAGCGTTCGAGGTCCACGCCATCGACTATTTATTGAAGCCCTTCGACCGCCAACGCTTCAAGCAGGCGCTCGACCAAGCCCGCGCCCGGCTCCGGCAAACCCAGCCGGCGCCCGCCGACCAGCGCCTCGCCGAGTTGCACAACGACCTCCGGGTTGGCGTGAAGCAAAACGACCGGCTCGTTTTCAAGGAGGATGGCCGCGTCATTTTCGTTCGCGCGAACGCCATTGACTGGCTGGAGGCGGATGGCAACTACGTGCGCATCCATTGCGGCAGCGAGTCGCACTACGTCCGTGAAACTCTCGCGGGCCTGGAAGCGCAACTGCCGCTGGAGAAATTCATGCGCGTCAGCCGCTCGGCCCTTGTGAACCTGGATCGCGTCCAGGAATTCCAGCCGTTGTTCTATGGCGACTACACCGTGATCCTGCAAACCGGCGCCAAGCTGACGCTGAGCCGCAACTACCGCGACCGGCTGGAGAAGCTGCTCGAAAAACGGCCGTAACGCCGTTGGCCAGGACGGATCCATGCAACTGGAAAATGGAATTCCGGCTAAAACGCAGAGGCGCTAAGGACGCAGAGATACGCGGAGGGGGAAAAGCTTGAAGACCACTAAACGGTGAACCCTGACGTGTCTTCCCAACTCTGCGTTTCTCCGCGTTCTCCGCGTCTCTGCGTTAAGGCAAGTTCAGGTTGCATTGCAGGCCTCCGGTTAATCTCGCATGGATCGAACGCACCACCATTGCCTTGACCGCCCGCCGGCTGACATGTTTCCTTGGACGCATGACTTGCCGCCCTCGCCCTGCAAATATGATCTGTCGCTCCCGCCTTCCCTTCCTCAAGCTTGGTTTGCTCCTGCTGATTTTTGCTCCAACTCCCGCGATTCTTGCCGGAGAGCTACGCATTGAGCGGCTGTTCGGACCGGAGATCAAGACGGGTCCCTACAAACACCCGGCGCGCATTGAGGAACTCCGCAACGGCGATCTCTATGTGGTCTATTACGGCGGCGAAGGCGAATACGCCGCTGCCACTGGCGTCTTCGGTTCTCGCTTGAAGGCCGGCAGCCGCAAACGGACCACCCCTCAGCGTATCGCCGGTGATCCTTTTCGTTCGGTTGGCAATGGCGTGGTCTGGCAGGCACCCGATGGTTTGGTGTGGTTGTTTTACGTGGTGCGCTATGGTGCGACGTGGTCCACCTCCCGCGTGCAGGCAAAAGTCTCGAGCGACAACGCCGTGACCTGGTCGGAGGCGTTTCCGCTCGTGAACGAGGAAGGCATGATGGTCTGCAACAAGCCAATTGTTCTGGGCAATGGCGACTACCTGCTGCCGCTCTATTTCGAGGGTGGCAACAACCCGGAGGCCACGGGTGCCGACAGCTCTGGGCTTTTCCTTCACTACGACGTAAAGAAAGAAGTGTGGAAACAAACTGAGCGCATCCGCTCGGTCACGGGCAACATCCAGCCGGCGGCGGTCGAGGTGCGCGATAATTCTCTCGTGGCCTACTGCCGGCGCGGCGGCAATTACGAGCCGACCACGAACGGCTGGCTGGTTCGGGCGGAATCGCGGGACGGTGGTTGGACCTGGAGCGAGGGCGTTAATGCACAGTTCAAAAACCCAAACGCCGCCGTGGATTTCATAAAGCTGCGCAACGGAAATCTTTTGCTGACCTTCAACGACAGCATGAACGACCGGACGCCGCTGACGGTTGCACTTTCGACCGACGGGGATCAGACGTGGCCGTGGCGTCGTAATGTGGCCGATGGCCCTTATGATTACGGCTACCCGATGTCATTGCAGACCCGCGACGGGAAGATTCATCTGATCTTCACCTCGCACGAGCGCACCGTCGTGAATCACGCCGTGTTCGACGAGGAATGGATCAAGCAGGGCGGGCCGGTGAAGAATTGGCTGCCGAAGTAAGGCGGGCGGATTGCGATAGGTTCACTGCATAAATACCCGATAGAACCGCGCTGGTTGACTAGCGCCGGCAGGGTCAAGAAAGAGATACGGACTGGCCGGCAAATTGGTCAGGGAAAGCAGATTTACCCAGTTGGTGTTTTCCTAATTTGTGCTGTACCGGCTAATTCTGGATTTGTTGGTTTAGCTGCTGTCCGACGAGGTATTGCAGACCAGCCGCCGGCGGCACTTTCCCATCCGGCCAAAATATCCGAAGCTCCAAATGTGGCATGCCCTCCGGACGAATAATCTCCGTGATTATTTTTTGGACGTTTGTTCCAACGGTTGAGTTTCCCAGGCGTTCTATCACTTGCTTCGAATCAATAGGCCATGGAAATCTACCCTTGCTCAGGCAACCTTTGACTTCGTCTATGGTCATGTCGCGACAGAGTTGCCACTTGAATGGTTCGAGGCACTGCCGCGCTGGATCCAAATAGCTGTAGAGGAGCAAAGCCAGGTAGCTGGTCCGGTCAGAAAGAACCTGCTTTTGTTTAGCTTGGAGTGGTCCCCATTTACCATTTCTTCTTTTGATTTTGGCCTGACACAGAAGGCCCTGTTCGGCTTTGGTCCAATCCCCAAACCCCGAAAGGACTGGTCGAACCAGCGTGAACCCAAAATCTCCGCCTGTCAGCCTTTCAGTCGCTCGTTTGTGGAGCGTCACGTCTGCGATCAGATTAGTCGCGCTGGATCTGATGTCGCTGGAAAACTGTGGTTCCGGAAAAGATGTGCGCAGGTCGCTCAGGAAAGCCCGCTCGACTTTCTTTTCCTGACTTGCCTTACGCAGCACGTCTCGCAGTTCGCCATAAAAAAGCGTGGTGATGAATTCTTCATCCAAGTCGTGATGTTTCCCCTTCACTACGGCACGTAGTGCCACCTCAGCGCTCATCCAGCAATTGACCACCACCTTCAGGGTGTGCGGGATTGCGATGGACCTGTTCAATGAAAAGTTGCTGAAACCTTTGTTCACTGTTCCAACCGGTCCACGCCAGCCACATCGGCATGGGCATGAACCCCCTGGCGCTGTACGCCATCGCCGACCGCCTACGCCAGAAACCGGCGCGCTGGAAGCCCTTCGATGTGAACGGCGCGCGGCGCTGGTTCTACAAGACGACGGGCCACGCGCCGCTGTCCGCTGCGAGCGGCTTCTAGCCATGAAACTCGCCGCCAACGGCCTCGCGATCGAGGTCGACGACCAGGGTCCGCCCAGCGGCACACCGCTACTGCTGATCATGGGCCTGGGCATGCAGCTCACGGCCTGG
>JANOHH010001074.1:0-6548 GCA_031406395.1 Verrucomicrobiota bacterium
CCCCACACTGCAAACGGAAACGAACAGATCCACGTCGCGCATCACTTCGCTGAAAACCAAGGCGGGCACCGCTGCAAGCTCCGCAACTGTTTGATCGGGACGCGTGAATCTAACTTGATCCGTTGCCACGTGCAAAGCGACTCCGGAAGGCGCGAACTCACTGCCTGCGTGTCCGATCCAAAACTCCGCGCGCAAATCCCAGCCCGGCAAATCACAGGTGGCTGTCATCTCGGGCTGATCCCACGATCCCAAGAACTCGTAATGCCACCCCCGCTGATCACACAGTGCCTTGAACTGGTGTTGTCGCAGAATGTGGGCTGCAAAACGATTCGAATAGTTTCGCGTGGTCAACTCAGTATCGGTCAGCAAGTAGATCTCACGATGGGCTTGCTTGAAGGGTTGTGTGACCCCGGCAGTCTCCAGCCATTGCCGCCACGCTTGGACCTTGGCAGCCTCGATGCCCATCGGATGCCACAGCCGCACTTCGGTCTTCGGGCTGATCCAGCTGATGGTTTTGCCGTTGGCTTGAACAAATTGTCCATCTTGCCAGACCGCACTGGCCGATTGTTTACCTTCCGTAAACTGCCAGATCAGCCGCCGGGACATTTGGGCCAGCAACGGGTGATCAACATAACGCGCTTGCCAATCCGCCAGGGGCCAGAATCGGTCGTGCTCGAGGAAGTTTTTGATCCGGTCGCGTTGCGCTGTGAGCATCTTTTCAATGTCACTCACCAACAGCTTCAGCTTCTTTTCTTGGGGGGCCAAAGTTTTTGGCAATGCCGGTTTCTTGGCTAGTTCCTTGCCCGCCGCATCAAACCACACGAGCGAGACTTCGTGCGTCCCGAAAATGCTTAGCTCCACGCTAAACTCCCCAATCGTGTGGCGCAGTTTGCCCGCCGCATCCAGGCCGAAAGTTGGCAGCGAGATTTCTTCCACTTCAGCGCAGGAGAGGCCCGAGCGCGATACCGCATTGGTGAAGGCTTTCTCGATTTCTTCCAGTCCCCACGGGCTCTTGACGCGATGCTTCAGGCGGGAAAGTTGCGCCACCGGTTCAAGACCAGACATGGATTCCAGCGCGGTAATGCACGCCTTGGAAATACTGCTGGCGTAGAGTCCACCGGCCGGTAGTTTTTTCAAACCACCTTCCACGGCATTGGCCAAGGCGCGGCAAACGGTTTCACCAGATAACAGGCTGGCATACCAGACCAGGGAGCGCAGTAGCGTGGCATTCCGGGCTTGAATGCGCTCTTGGGCCTTTGCTCCCACAAGCGAAAACCATTGCTCAATCTGCTGGGCGAATTCCGCCTAGCCCACCGCCGCCAACAACTCATCCGCGTCTTGTTTCCATTTGGCGGTCGGCTTGGCGTTTGTTCCTTTGGGTGCGTTCTTCAGCAGGGCGAGCCAATGCTTGCATTGGGCTGCCGGCATTCGCTTGATGTCTTCTTGAATTGCCTCGGCCCACGCCTCGCCATCATCGGGCACTCCAGCTTTCTTCTGGGCCAGCAACGCCTCCATTCGCAGGACCGACTTTTTGTTGCCTGCCCAAAACTCAACTGGCTTGACTGCGGCATGCAATCGTTCCAGTGGCTCGAGCAGTTCCTTGGAGAGTGGCTTGGTCGAAGCCAGGGTATCTAACTGATCCAGCAACGCCGGCACCAAGCCAGGGATCGGCGAGTCCAACTCCTCGAACTGAACGTTGTTTGGATCTTTCGGCGTGAGAATGTTCGCAGCACAACTGGCAATACAAACCAATGACTCCTCGGTGTAGGGAAGTTTTCGCCCCGCCAACTTCTTAATGAGCTCGGACAATGCCGGATTGCCCTTTCCTTTTCCCTTTTGAAACTCCACGCGCTCCACCGCCGCGCATAGCAGCGCGAGTTGTGCGGGTTTGTCGAGTTTCACGCTTTCGGCCGGAAGAGTTCGCGCTTTCGAGTTTTCCAAGTAATCAGCAATTTGGTCGTGCGCTTCGCCGAAGCGACTGCCCTTGGGCAAATCAAACCGGTCTGGAGTTGACGCTTTCATGGGGCGGTTAGCCGGAATTGATCTGATTCAATATCGTCGAGTCCTTGATGATCTTGTCGTTGGCGAGCAGGAAGGCCTTGCTCAGGATCACCGCCAGGGTTCCGTCGCCTTCAAATGGCAGGAAGATGTCCTGGAGGGAACGCGAGCCCGGGCTGCTGCGGTCGGGAACGATACAGAGGTATCGGTCGTTCGGTTCCATGAGGATGTTCGCGCTGCCGAGGTGGATCTTGTAGGTGCGCAATTCGCCTTGAACGACAAGGAAACGCTCAATCAAGGAGCATCGGCTGGCAATCTTTAGCTTCGGTAACAATTTTTCGAGAACTTCTCTTCGCGTTTTCGCAGTTGCGGAAAGATCCCCGAAGGAAACGGTCCGCCAGTAGTTCATGTGCGCCCCGGCTTCGCCCCGATCGTGCCATGCAGGATCGTTTCCGACGCTGCACACCCCCACAAATAGATCCACATCTCTCATGACCTCGGAAAATAGGAGCGCAGGAATGTCGAGCAAAGTTCGTGCTGCGCCAGTGGGTTCACGAAAGCGGACCTGGTCGGTGGCGAGATACAAGAAGATACCCATTTCTGACGCCGCCTCGTTGCCGGTCGCGGCGTCCACCCAGAATTCTGCAACCAAGTCGAGGCGGGGCAAATTCAAGGATGGAGTGTTGTGGGAATCAAACTGGCCCTGCAGGGTATACCTCCAGCCGCGCTGCCGCGCGAGCGCCGCGAATTGATGCTGCCTGATGATATGAGCGGCAAATCGGTTCGAGTAGTTGCCTGTCTGCAGCTCGGCATCCGTGAGAATGTAAATTTCCCGGTGCGCCTGCTTGAACGGCTGGGTGACTCTGTGGCGCTCCAGCCAGTTGCGCCAGGCGGCCACGGTCGAAACTTCTGATCCAAGCGGGTGCCAGAGACGAACTCGCGTTGCGGGAGAAAGCCACTCTACGGGTTGATCATCCGCATTGATGAATTTTCCCTCATGCCACGCCGCAAGGACGGGCTTATCTTCCTGTCGGAACTGCCAGATCAAGCGGCGACTCAGTCCGGAGATCAAAGGGTGGTTGTGATAACGCTGCAGCCACTTTTCATATTCCCATTCCCGGTCCTGCACCAACAGTCGCTCCACTCGATCGCGCTGCGCAGGCAGCATCTTCTCGATGTCTTGGATGGTGCGCTTCAATTCTTTCCAGTCCTCGGCGAAACCTTCCTTCACCTGCGCCGGCACGGATTTCTGTTCCTTACCATCCTGCTTAAACCATCGCAGCTCGGTGGAATCCGTGCCCATAATTTTCAATTCGGCGGTGAATTCCCCGAACTCCTCCCGCAGTGTCCCGGCCTCATCGAAGCCGTAGGTGGGAACGGCAATTTCTTCCAGCTCCTCGGTCGTCATGCCTAGCTTCTCCGCCGCCTCTTGTAGGGCGCGGTCAATCAGGCGCAACGCCACCGCATATTTCACCTTCAGCCGAAGCCGCGATAATTGAGCTACGGGCTCGAAGCCTGGCAGTTGGCTCAGGATGCAGAGACACGCGTTGCCAGCCTTGGCCGATAACGGTCCGAAACTCGGCACTTTTTTGAAACACGTTTGAGCCAAATTGCTGACCGCATGAACCGTCTCGGAGTCATCAAAGTGGCCGCAAATCCAAACCAAGCCTTTCAGTACTTGTGCATTCTCCTCGGTCATGGGAGGCGCGGGCACCCCGAAAAGGCCCGTGATTCTCGTGGGGCATACGAGGGGAAACCAATCGCTGATCT
The DNA here is from genome assembly GCA_031406395.1 of Verrucomicrobiota bacterium. Taxonomy (GTDB): domain Bacteria; phylum Verrucomicrobiota; class Verrucomicrobiia; order Limisphaerales; family JADLHS01; genus JADLHS01. The sequence continues at coordinate 3,769 of JANOHH010001074.1, forward strand.
TCTTTTGATATGCGGCTTTGCCGACAGCAGTGAGCAAATTTCCTGCTTCCTTCAGCCATTTGCCGGAAGGCTTGGAGGATGTTGCGGTCCGGCCATAGTTAATCAAGGCATCCCAAGCGTGGCCTTGGCTAGGATCCAAACCCTCAAGAAAATCCGCGATCGCGGCTGCCCAAGGATCACGGCGGTCAACGAATGCCGGTTTGCGGAACCGAGTAATTGACTCTTGAGCCGCAGGTGATGGCTCCGAGCCGCTTAGAATTCGATCAATGGTTTGCTTCGCACGTCGCCGGTCGGCACCTTCCCAATCATCCTCCCTCGAAAGAGATTCCTTCAAGCGGAGCAGCGCTTGCTTTAGATTCGCGGAGCAGATCCCTTTGGTCTTCAAATCCTCACAGATACGGAGCAGAGCCGGAATATCCTTTTCAAAATTCCGGGTCCCGGTTTCGAGAATGATTTCAGCTACCTGCGACACGAGGGCTGCGGCTTGGTCTGGGGTCGCGCAGGGATCGCGGCGATACAGCAGAAGACTGAAATTCTGCAAGATGTCCCGGAATTCGCAGACCGGAGCATCCATCGAACCTTTCTTCTCAAAAGCCCGCTCCAGCCAGATCCGGCGACTCAAGATAGCTTCAACTGCCAGGAACTGCTCTGGTTGGGGCGCCACAAGAATTAAGCGTGCCGCAGGGTCCTGTGCAGGTTTTACTTTGCTGGCAATCTTAGGCGCCGGCAAGTTCGCGTAGAAATCATTGATCAGACGATGCGCCGGGTAATGCGGGGAGGAGGGATCGAGCAGGAATTCGTCCGGCACACTCAGAGTTTGATTCGCGGTACCGACCGGACCGAGAACCGTTCGCTTCAACGCCTCCCACGCGCTATTGAGTTTCATGGCGGCACAACCAGGAGTGAATCGGTGATTAAAGTTCAACCTCCCACCAGGGGGACCAATTTTACGAATGAGACTTCCGTTTCGACTTTTACTTCAAATGATTCATCCAAGGATTCCGCTTGGCGGTTGCCAACCAGCACAAAGATGCCATTGCGGTCAAACGCCTCCAACGCCCGTTTGTATTGTTCTTCCCAATCAATCTTCCGTTTCGCCTTAAGCTTGTAGCCATTGAGTACTCGCTCCGCAGCGGAGGGTTCAACCAGCCCGCGGAAATATTCAGGTTCGCGCTGATTGTAATCCTGCACCTCCTGGTAAATGCGAGCGCGGATCAACTCGCGCACCGTCATGCGTTCCGTCAGGCAATCAAGTGTGAAGGTGTTGGTTTTCGTCCCTGAGGTCGTCTCGTCGTGGATGGTGATCGTGGCCGACATAAATTGCGCGAGTACTTTGTCCCGCCGAAATACCGGTTTTCTTTTCCCGAGTCAATCTATGCTGGGCAGTTCTGCTGGGTGTCGGCCAATCAGGCAGGACAAAAATGCTTAAAGGCAGGTGATTTAAAGAATAGGCGAGGGTCGTGGTTCGCCACTCGCTGACACGGTTAGGATCTGCGCCGTCTTTACGCCGAAAAGCCTCGCCAACAAAACGATGATTCATTATTAGAACCCCACGACTGGAGTTTGCTTGAAAAACCATTATATCCTCATCGACTTCGAGAACGTGCAACCGCGCGAAGTGGCGTTGCTGCACGGCCAAGATTTCAAGCTCATGATTTTCGTGGGCGCCACTCAGAATAAACTACAGACGGAGATGGTCTGCGCCGTTCAGTCGTTGGGGGCCAACGCCGAGTATGTGCGGATTGACGGCAGTGGCCGCAACGCCTTGGATTTCCATATCGCTTACCACTTGGGACGCACGGCGGTCGAGCAGCCGAAGGCGGAAATCTACGTGATCTCCAAGGACACGGGTTTTGACCCGCTAATGCGCTACCTGAAAGCAAAGGGTATCGCCTGTCGGCGACTGACGTCGCTGAGCGACATCCCCGGATTGAAACCGCCAGCCGCAACTCCTGTTTCTGATCCGGTGCAGAAAGTGATCAACAACCTGGTGAAACGCGGCGCGGGCAAGCCACGTACCGTCAAGACCCTCCGATCCACTATCCTACAACTTCTCGGGAAGACGGGGACGGAGGATGCAGTGAGCAAAGTGCTGGGTGAACTGGAGCGTCGCAACGCAGTCAAGATCGCCGACGGCAAGGTGACGTACTCCGTCCCGTAGCTGCATCATCCGGTCGCCTCCCTCAGCACCTTACGCGTACGCGAATAGGTTCGATTCGCGGAGAAAGCACTCAACAAAAGTGCGTGCCTCTTTGCAAATCCCGGCCGGGCGATTGATAGACGCCGGCGTGCAAATCTTGCATCAAGCAATTCGGATATTTGAATTGAAGATAGCTCACCCCCACGAAGTATAAGTGGACTGTAACCATGCCCTCGTGCTATTCGTCTAGCACGTTCGATGAAAACTTGCATCAACATAGCAGCCACGATTTGGCCGACGATGTCGGTCGCGAAAGCGACACGTCATAGCCGGTTAAGCCAGGGTTGTGTGTTTAGCCTTGGGCTATCCAGGTCATATGGCGGGCAAAGCCCCGAAGTGAATTTGGATAATCTGGAGGTAAGCAGGTAAAGAATCGAAAGAGAATTTCTACACCCTGCTTACCTCGTGTAAGCAGGGTTTTTTATTTCCCTGAAACTGACGGTGAAAATGGCGGCAACGAAAGGTGAACAGTCTGTGAGCAATAACATAGTGACGTCTCGATGATGTCTGACAGTGCCAAACGAATTAGAGCGCAGGAATGCCGAGGCATTCCACCGTTGGGGTCTGCCCAGGCGGAGCG
>JANOHH010001102.1:0-3194 GCA_031406395.1 Verrucomicrobiota bacterium
TACCAGAGTGCCAGCCAAAGCTTTCTCCTGTTCCATGCGGCTCAGCGTGCGCGGGCCGGACCTGTTCGCGGAAGACCGCGAGGAAGACCTCTACGCGGCCATTGACCTCGTCTCCAAGAAAATCGAACAGCAGATTCGCAAGCGGCACAACAAGACCAAGGCCCGCAAACACAAAGTCGCCTCCCGCAACAAGCAAAGCCTCAAGGAACGCGGGCTCTGATGGCCCGGCCAACGCCTCTGCTCCTGCGCGCCCGCGTCGTGCTGCCGATCGGGCGGCCGCCCATCGCCGATGGGGTGGTGGTGGTTTCCGGTCAGCGCATCGCAGCCGTCGGCACCTGGCGTTCCCTGCGGGCCCGATTTGCGGGCGAGGTTCATGATCTCGGCGACGTCGTTTTGCTGCCGGGTTTGGTCAACGCCCATTGCCACCTTGACTACACCCACATGGCCGGGATGTTCCCACCGCAGAAGAGCTTTTGCGATTGGATCAAACTCATCACCACGGAGAAGGCGCACTGGACATTCTCCGATTACGCCGAGGCGTGGTTGGACGGGGCCAAAATGCTTCTGCACTCGGGCACGACCACCGTGGCGGACATTGAAGCCGTGCCGGAATTGCTGCCGGATGTTTGGACCGCCACGCCGCTGCGCGTGATTTCCTTTTTGGAAATGACCGGTGTCCGCAGCCGGCGCCAGCCGGAATTGATCCTGCGGGAGGCGCTCGAAAAAATCGATGCCCTGCCCTCACACCGTTGTTCCGCCGCGCTTTCACCGCACGCCCCCTACTCCACCACACCCCGCCTGTTGCAGCGCACGGCCGCGCTCGCCCAAAAACGCCGGCTCCGCGTCACAACGCACATCGCCGAGTCGGCGACCGAGTTCGAAATGATCCGACACGCGCGCGGCGAACTGTTTGACTGGTTGCAACGCAACGAGCGCGACATGACGGACTGCGGCACAGGTTCCCCCGTGCAACACGTCGCCCAAGCCGGATTGCTGGGCCGCAACTTCCTCGCCGCGCATGTGAACTGCCTGGCCCGGGGCGACACCGCCTTGCTCGCGCGCAAACAAGCCAGCGTCGTCCACTGCCCGCGCAGCCACGATTATTTTCAACACCCGGAATTTCCCTACCGTGCGCTGGTCAAAGCCGGGGTGAACGTCTGCCTTGGCACCGACAGCCTTGCGACCGTCAAAATGAAACCGCGCCAGATCGTCGAACTGAATATGTTCGCGGAAATGCGCGCCTTCGCCAAAGCGCAGCCCAAGGTTGCGCCCGAACCGATCATCCGGCTGGCTACGATCAACGGCGCGCGCGCGCTCGGCCTGCGCGGCCAGGTCGGCGAACTGCGAGCCAAAGCGTTCGCCGACCTCATCGCCCTGCCCTTCAACGGGAAGCCGGCGGAGAGTTTCGCCGCCGTCCTCGCCCACGCCGGACCGATCGCCGCCGGAATGATTGATGGCGACTGGACGATCTCACCCGGCGGGTATTGAGCAGCAGATCTCCGGTCTCCTCACGAGACTTCCTTTCCATCCGTGTTCATCCGTGTTTATCTGTGGTTCAGTGAATTCATTGGATGAAGAACTGCATCGCCGCCTCGCCGCCATCCGCGCGCAGGGTTTGCATCGCGAACTGCGGCGCGTGGATTCTCCGCAGGGCCCACGCATCCGGATTGCCGGGCGCGAGTTGATCAATTTCTCCTCGAACGACTATCTCGGCCTGGCCAATTATCCCGCGCTCAAAGCCGCCGCGCTTGACGCCGTGGAAAAATTCGGCGCAGGCGCGGGCGCTTCGCGGCTGGTTTGCGGTTCCCTCGCCCCGTTTCATGAACTGGAAGCCGCGCTCGCCGCGTTCAAAGCCACGAAGGCCGCGCTCACTTTCGCCACCGGTTACGCCACCGCCCTCGGCACCATCACCGCATTACTGGGCAAGGAAGACATCATTATTTCAGACAAACTGATTCACGCCAGCTTGGTGGACGCGGCAAGACTCTGTGGCGCGAAACTGCGCATCTTCGACCACAACGACCTCAATGATCTCGAAGCGATTTTGAGATGGGCGGACAAAACGCGAAGTGCGGAATGCGGAGTGCGGAACAATAAACCCTCGGTTCTTATCGTCACCGAGTCGGTCTTTTCCATGGACGGCGACCACGCGCCGCTCCGCGAAATGGTTGCGCTCAAGGAGAAATACGGCGCGTGGCTGATGGTGGACGAAGCCCACGCCACCGGTCTTTACGGGGCCAACCGGCGCGGCCTGGCTGAGGCCCTAGGCGTGAGTGACCGCATCGAAATCCAAATGGGTACCCTCGGCAAGGCGCTTGGCGCGAGCGGCGGATACGTTTGCGGCTCGCAAGCGTTGATTGATTTCCTCGTGAACCGCGCCCGCAGTTTCATCTTCAGCACCGCACCCGTGCCCGCCGCCGCCGCCGCGGCCACGGCGGGAGTTCAACTGATTCAATCCGACGAAGGCAAAACCCGATGCGAACAACTTTGGCAAAGGGCGGCGGCACTGAAATCAGAAATCCCAAATCTAAAATCCGACCACGCCAGCGCCATCCTACCCTTGATTGTGGGCGATGAAGGCCAGGCGGTGGCGACGGCAAGCGCCCTCCGGGAATGCGGCTTCTTCGTTCCCGCCATCCGTTATCCAACCGTGGCGCGCGGCGCGGCGCGGCTACGGATCACCCTCACCGCCGATCACTCCGCCGAGGAGGTACGAAAACTGACGAAGGCGTTGTCTCAAACTGTAAATCGCCAATCGTAAATCGAAAATGGATCCGCTCGCCCAACTCGACCTCGCCCATGTCTGGCATCCGTTCACGCAGATGCGCGAATGGCTGAAGCGTGAGCCGATCATCAACACTTCCGGCCAAGGCGCGGTCCTGCGAGATGTTCATAGCCGGGAATATCTCGACGCCAACTCCTCGATTTGGACAAATTTGCATGGCCATCAGCATCCCCAGATCAATCGAGCGATTAGCCAGCAGTTGAAAAAAATCGCGCACAGTTCGGCGCTCGGCCTGGCGAACGAGCCGGCGAGTTTGCTGGCGGGGAGACTCATTGAAGTTGCCAACCTCCGGAGCCGCCGACGTAAGGAGGCGGATCCGGTTGCCGACGTGCGGCATATAGGTCGTGATCGCAGGGAGCCCCCGAGCACCGAATCCAGCTGCTGCCCGCTGGGCCTAGCCGTCACGCCG
>JANOHH010001103.1:0-4130 GCA_031406395.1 Verrucomicrobiota bacterium
CGCAACAACTGCGCGTTGAATTGCAGCCACGTGACGGTGACACAGGTTTCACCCATGATGTTGTTGTTCGGCAAATCGTAATCGTCGTGGAAGACCTCCCAATAGCTGGCCGTGCCGGTGAGGTAGAGGCGATGATCAACAATATCCTGCCAGGCGTTGAGACAAGCTTGCAAGGCATCGGGATCCCCGGTTGTCCGGTAATACTCCAGGAGGCCGTTGAAGCAGGAAATCATCTCGTAGGCTTTGCCGTTGCCGATCCGGTCCACCCGTTTGGTGGTCAGCAGCGTGGAAACGATCTTGGGGCCGTGCGGTTGTTCCCAGGCGCGAAGGATGTATTTACAGAATTCGAGGTAGCGCGGCTCACCGGTCAGGCGATACAGCAGGACCATTGGTTCGAGCACACTGGTGGGGGCCATGCCGACCTGCGGTCCGGACTTGATGATGTCGCGTTGGCCGGGCTGCTCGCCAAAAGTGTGGCAGAGCAAATCCGCCATGCGGCGACAGGTGTTCAGCGGGGCGGGATTGCCGGTGTAACGCACATAGGTGATCAGGCCGAGGAGATTGTATTTGTGCGCCCAGACATCCCACGAGCGCCATCGGTTACTTTCCAGATACGTGCCAAGATAGCCGTCCTCCAGCTGGCATTTGACCAGCTCCGTCGCCATATAATCGAGCTTCTCCTTCAGGGCCGGATCGCCGGTATTCACCCAAGCCAGTGTGGCCGCGTGCAACCATTTGCCGACGTGTTCCCCGTCCCACGACTGGCGGCCGGGACGCTGGCGGTAGCCTTCCAATAATCGCGCGGCATCGAGTTTCACCAGGCGGTTCGCTGCATTGGCCTGGATGCGTTGACCGACCCAGTCGGTCAAATGTACCCGATCCGGCACTTGAAAATCCTGCCGGTCTTGAATCGCGGGAAGAACTTTCTCGGGAAGCGGGTAAATCTCCGCCGCGTGGAGAGTTAACAGAGCCATGAAAGGAACGGACCAAGCCACGACGGGATTCAACAATTTTATGACCTTGAAAATTTGTTTCATGACAATGGTTGGTTGTGAATGAAATAGCTCGGAGCCGCCCGACAAGAAAGGGAAAACGCTGGCCGGGGCGAGGTTTGTTGAGCGGCCATCCCGCAAGAACCCTCCCGCTTGGTGTGGTTCGTCACCGTGGGGGAGCGCTTCGTCACCGCGTCCCAGCGTCCGGTCACATCTCCGTTTCATAATTCCGGATTCAGCCGTAGAAGTAGCGGCGAAGATGGATTCATGAACCGCGCGGCGCTGGACGGGATGAAATAGTGAAACAATTCTGAAACAAAGACACGGTGTCGCGGGTATTAAACAGCGAACTGACGAACATAACACGTAACAAATCGTAGAAAGGAAATATGCACGAACAAACTGTTGACCAAAGTCTAAACAAACGCTCGAACCAGCGACGACCCTGGAAAGTCCGGCTTGGCTTGCTGGGCGTTGCCTTGTTGCTGTCCCTGGCACTGGGTTCTGCCGCAATGAACCACCTGGTACCGAAGGTGTCAGACCGCGCGCAGGGATTCCCTGACCGCCTGGGTTGGTATCTCCACCATGGCCAGTTGCAGGCGGACGTCCATACGCTTGCCGCAGCGCTTCAGTTCATCATGGGATCCGACGGCGAGACTCCTGCCGTCACCAACATTGCGAACCTGCCGGTGGCCGAAAATGCAGCCCCAGGCTCGCCCAAATCCTGATGCTCGTTATGAACCGTCTGCCTTGCTGTGATCGGACGACGGGGCGGTCGGAGTTGGCTGTGTTCGCCAGTCCCGGCTCTCCGGGCGTCATGATCGTTGCTCTGGCGGCGGCCCAAATGACGAAGTTTGTGGCCGGCAGCGACCGCATGACCGCCGCGCTGGCGGGCCAGACGGAGCCGCTGGCGGTCGCGACGGCAGCGATGGACAACCGGAACGTCGCCACCAAAGTCAGTGGACCGGCGGATTCCCGCGCCGCTCCTCGTAACCACGCTATCGGCAAGATCCGCTCGGTCAGCGATTCCGCGGTGAGTCTCCTCCTGCGTTGAAGATTGCTGGCCACATGGTGGCCGGTCGGCTAAACTGGGTGCCACGCATGGGATCAAATTCATGGATCGTCAAGCACCGGCGTGGCATCGGCCTCTACATCGCGGTGTGGGTGGTGTTGGGCGTGCTGATGGCGGCCGAAGTTTTCATTGCCCAGCAAGTCTGGGCCAAACCCATCACCTGGGCCCTGGCCTTCCGGCGCTCGTTCAAGGAGATGCTGGCCTACGCGGTCTGCACGTTGGCGGTCCTGTGGTTCTGCGGCCAGGTGCGTCACGAGGCCGGACGTCGCGCCCGCTGGTTCTTCGCGCACATGCTCGGTGCTCTGGCCTTTTCTGTCACGCATGTCGCCTGCGTCTCCTGGCTCGAAGCTGGTGAGCGTTCCGTGCAAACGGGCGCGATCCTCACGTTCAATTACCTTTTCAGAAATCTGCTCGTCTCCTACACGCTTTCGGACATCTTTAAATACTGGATTCTCGTGCTCGGCTATCTTGGCTGGCATTATTACAAGGCGTACCGCGAACGCGAACGCCAGGCGGCGGCGCTCGCCACCGAACTCGTGCAGGCCCGCCTCCAGGCCTTGCGCATGCAGATCAATCCCCACTTCCTCTTCAACACGCTCAACACCATCTCCGCGCTCATTCACGAGAATCCCGACGCCGCCGACCGGATGATCGTCCGACTTAGTGAACTGTTCCGCCGCACGCTGGATCGCGGCGACGTGCAGGAAGTCCCGTTGCGTGAGGAACTTGAATTCCTCCGGAGCTATCTCGAAATTGAGCAGATGCGTTTCCCGGACCGCTTGAACGTCACTTTCGACATCGAACCCAAGACCCACGAGTTTTTGGTGCCACACTTAATCCTCCAACCGCTCGTCGAGAACGCGTTGCGCCATGGAATCATGCCCCGCGAGGAAGCCGGCCACGTCGAAATCAGCGCCCGCGTCGTGGACGGACAGCACCTCGAACTGAAAGTGCGCGACAACGGGAATGGCCTGCCCGCCGCCAATGGCAGCCCGGGGCGCGAAGGCATCGGCCTGAAAAATGTCCGCTCTCGCCTGGCTCAACTTTACAGCAGCGCCCAGGAATTCGCGATCGGCAACGCTCCTGGCGGCGGTGTGGAAGCCCGCGTCCGCATCCCCTGCTGCACGATCCCGCGCTCGCAAACGCCGCAGGTCGTCGTCATGTCGGCGACGGAGGCCGGCCCGGCCGGTCTGCCGCTGCCCACGGCGTCGGCGAAGCCGAACGGCTACTAGATTGCCATGACACTCGCCGAAATCCTACGAATCGATGATGCATCGAGTGCGATGTGCGAGTTGTCCATTTTGGTGGCTACAAAGGCTAGCAAAGGGGTGGGACTTTCGCCCGTCGAGCAAGTGATAGACGACATCATGTGGGTTGACATCCAAGTCAATGCGAACGGTTTCGACGGCTGGCTCTACAACAACACGAGCGCACGCATGGCTCGCACAGTTGACGCGTTGTTTCTCGCGGGCTGCTCCACGGTTGCCGGGATTGTTGCTCGAGCCTTATCCGTTGTCGGCTTGGACCCTTGGACCACCTCGGACAGCGTAAGAGAAGCACTTCTCAATTCCCTGAAAGACAACCATCGGGGGCGTCTGTCGAGCTCAGACGGGGAATACTACGACGCGGCCGAAGGATGTATGGAAGCTTGTCGGCAGTTCGTGGTTTCCCATCGGGTGCAATTTTGTTTCGATGAAACGGCAGCGTGAAGATTTCACCAGCAAACTGCCGCCATGGTTCTTCGCATGGTGCGGAATGGCGTTTGGACGCCGCATCAATGCGTTCCTTTGCCTGTGTGCGGCGGTCGCTACGATCGGAAATTGACCCATGACCATTCGCACGCTCATCGTGGACGACGAGGCTCACGCCCGGACCCGCCTGCGGCACTCGCTTAAGGACGAAGCGGACTGCGAGATTATCGGCGAATGTGCCAACGGCCGCGAAGCGCTCGAAGCCATCCGCCGCGACCCGCTCGACCTGATGTTCCTCGACATTCAAATGCCGCGGCTCACCGGCTTCGATGTGTGCGCGCAACTCACCAGGGCTGGCGTGCCGCTGCCGTTCAT
>JANOHH010001144.1:0-6649 GCA_031406395.1 Verrucomicrobiota bacterium
CCCGGCTCTGCCACCCTCTCCCCATCCGATGGGGAGAGGGACGGGGTGAGGGGCAAACCACTTCTCCTCCGTACGCACACTTCCTCTGTGCAAATCCGCGTGATGAAATCGCAGCCACCGCCTGTGCGCATCATTGTGCCGGGCCGCGTCTATCGTCGCGACAACGCCGATGCCACCCATAATCCGACGTTTCATCAGATCGAAGGTCTGTACGTGGACCAGGGAGTGACTGTGGGTGACCTCAAGGGTACGGTCGAATTCGTTTTCAAGGAACTCATGGGCCGCGACGTGAAGATTCGTTTCCGGCCGCACTACTTCAGCTACACCGAGCCGAGTTACGAGATCGATTTTACCAACGCGCTCGTCAAGAAGATGGGCAAGGACTGGCTGGAGATTGCCGGCTGCGGCATGGTGCATCCGCAAGTCTTCGAGAACGTCGGCTATGATCCGGCGGTCTGGACCGGTTGGGCGTTTGGATTCGGCATCGAGCGCATTGCCATGCTCCGTTACGGCATCAACGACATCCGGCTGTTTTACGAAAATGATGTGCGGTTCTTGCAGAACTTTTAGTTTTATTCGGTTGGCCGCAGCGGCACAACTGAGGTCGGGTTGCTAAATGTCTGGACATGAGGTTGACATCTTTTACCCTTGCCCGTGTGACCCAGTGGGGCCGCCGGTTCTTCCATCAGTTCGTGAGACCTCCGGCCGACTTTCTAATATCAATGCTGTTTACGAAGGCAACCGTTCAAAGTTGAAACAGATGATTCCCGTGCCGCCAAAAGACCAAGTTTTTAGCGATAAGATCAAAGACGTGGCTGATTTCCATTTTGGAGAGAAGGTCGCCACGGTCTTTGACGACATGGTGGGGCGCTCCGTGCCGTTCTACAACGAGATGCAGCGCATGATCGGGGAAATGGCCGGCGATTTTGCGGTCAATGGCACCAATCTCTATGACTTGGGCTGCTCCACCGGCACCACCATGCTGCACTTGGACAGCCTGGTTCCCGAGCAAGTGAAGTTTATCGGCCTGGATAATTCCGAGGAAATGCTCGCCAAGTGCCGCGCCAAGCTGGAGGAGAAAAATTTCACCCGGGATCACGAACTGAGGTACACCGACTTGAATCAGGGCGTTCAAATTGAAAACGCTTCGATGGTGCTCATGATTCTGACGCTGCAGTTCATCCGTCCGTTGCACCGGGACAAACTGATCACCACCATTCTCAACGGCATGAACGAAAACGGCGCCCTCATTCTCGTCGAGAAGTTGATTGGGGAGGATTCGCTGTTCAACCGGTTGTTCATCAAATACTATTACGACCTGAAGAAACGCAATGGCTACAGCGAATTGGAAATCGCCCAAAAACGGGAAGCACTGGAGAACGTTCTCGTGCCTTACAAGCTGATGGAAAACCGGGAAATGTTGCTGCGCGCCGGATTCCGCTACTGCGACGTGTTTTTCAAATGGTATAATTTCAGTGGCATTATCGCCGTCAAATGATGGTCCGGATCGGCAATTTCTTCTTTCACTACCGGAACGGACTGTTTCCGCTGTTGTATATTCTCATTTTTCTCAACGGGCCGGCCGCCTTTCCGGATTATCGGGTCGCGTTTCTCATCGGAGTGGCGGTCGCCTTATTCGGTCAAATCCTGCGCGGCGTAACCGTCGGACTGGATTACATCGTTCGCGGCGGACGCAATCGCCAGGTTTATGCCGACCGACTCGTGCATGGTGGTCTTTTTGCTCATTGCCGCAACCCGCTTTACGTCGGCAACTATCTCATCTTGGTTGGCGTCGGGATCGCTTCAAACTCGTTGCTCTTCCTGGCTATTGGGCTTCCGTTTTTCCTCTTTGCGTATTGGGCCATCATTGCCGCGGAAGAAGCGTTCTTGCGCGGGAAGTTCGAGGCGGATTTCATGGAGTATTGCCGCCGGGTGAACCGACTGCTCCCCAATTTTGCCGGCCTGAGCAAGACCCTTGAAGGAATGCACTTCAACTGGCGCCGGCTCATTTCGGCCGAGTACGGTTCCGCATACATCTGGATGGCGGCGATCATTCTGGCCAGCTTGAAAAACCTCTGGTTTGGCGGCGGGTATAATATTCACGAGTTGCCGGTTCAGGCGCTCTGGTTATCGCTAGTCTTGGTTTCACTCGCCTACGCATTCGCGCGCTACCTAAAGAAACGCGGCATGCTTGAGACGGCTTGATGGTTCGCTCAGCCCGGGAATCATCAACGGCATTCATTTTCTCTGCGATAATGACGAATTAGTTTTAACTCAAGCCAGACTGAATCGTGAGCAAACACGCAAAGCTCCTGGAACGAATCCTCCTCGGCACTGCCGACGCAAACATTCCGTTCGATGGCCTTTGCCATTTGCTGCAACGCCTTGGGTTTCGGGCGCGGATTCGAGGCAGCCACCACATTTTCTTTCGGGATGGAGTTGAAGAAATCTTGAATCTTCAGCCAAAAGGCGCGAACTCAAAGTCCTATCAGGTAAAACAGGTGCGCAACGTGATTTTGAAGTATAAACTGGCAGCGGAAGAATTATGAAATACGAAGTCATCATCTACTGGAGCGCGGAGGACAAGGCGTTCATTGCTGAGGTGCCGGAACTGCCCGGCTGTGCTGCGGATGGCGCGACCAAGCAAGCTGCGCTCAAAAACGTGGACGCGGTGGTCAAGGAATGGATCGCCACCGCCAAGTCGCTTGGCCGCCCAATCCCTGAACCAAAAGGCCGCTTGGTTTTCGCCTAAGTCCGCCATGCTCCGCTAAGGCATCAACGACATCCGCCTCTGCTACGAAAATGATGTGTAGTTCCTGAAGCGGTTTCAACCCCTATGGGCCAGAACCAAATTCCAACTTACGACCGGTTAATGAATCCGCTTCTCCAAGCGCTACGAGATCTTGGTGGCTCTGGCTCAACGGATGAAATCTACCAGCGCGTCTCGGAAAACTTGAAATTGGCTGAAGACATCCTGAGCGTTTTACACGATCCAGAAACAAGCAATCAAACCGAAGTGCAATATCGTTTGGCTTGGGCGCGAACCTACCTGAAAAAGTTCGGTTTCCTTGAAAGTCCGCAACGCGGTCTTTGGTCGCTGACAACAAAAGCTGAATCGACTTCGGAGGTGGATGCAAAACAGGTGCAACGTTTCGTCCGTGAACTCGACCGCAAAGAAAGAGCAGCCGAACCATCTGCCAGGAAAGGTGAAGAAGTTGAGACCGAATCCGAAAAGCCAGAAGAAGCAAAAGCGTGGCGCTCAAATCTGCATTCGATTTTGACGAAAACACTTTCACCTGCGGCTTTTGAACGATTGATTCAGCGGGTGCTTCGGGAGTCAGGCTTTATTCAAGTTGAAGTCACTGGCCGCAGTGGTGATGGTGGCATTGATGGGAAAGGCATCGCTCGTATTCACGGATTCATGAGTTTCCATGTCGTGTTTCAATGCAAGCGCTGGCAAGGAGTTGTTGGCTCAGCCGAAATTCGAGACTTTCGCGGAGCAATGGTTGGCCGCGCAGACAAAGGGCTTTTCATCACAACCGGTTCTTTTTCTCGTGACGCCTTGAAAGAAACAGTCCGCGACGGCGCACCGCCGATTGATTTGATAGACGGCGACCAGCTTGCCGAGAAATTGAAAGAATTGAAATTGGGAGTTGACACCGAGTTGATTAAAAATGTTTCGGCGAACGAAGCTTGGTTCAAGCAGATTTAATTTTTGAAATGAAAGTCACCCTTAACTGGCTCAAACAATACGTTGATTTCGACTGGTCACCCGAGGAATTGACCGAGCGGCTGACCATGCTCGGCCTGGAGGTCGAGGGCGTCCAGAAGATCTCCGGCGCGTTTGACGGCATCGTCGTCGCGCAGGTCGTCACCCGCGACAAACATCCAAATGCGGACAAGCTTTCGCTCTGCCGCGTCAACGATGGCCGCGGTGAACGCCAGATCGTTTGCGGCGCCCAGAATTTCAAAGCCGGCGACAAGGTCCCGCTCATCCTCCCCGGCGCGTCGTTGCCGCCCAAACCCGGCGACAAAGAGCCCTTCACGATCAAGGTTGGCAAAATCCGCGGCGTGGAATCGCACGGCATGCTGTGTTCGCCGCAGGAACTCGATCTGCCCGATCAAGTGGACGGCTTGCTGATCCTGCGGGAGGACGCCGTGGTCGGCCAGCCCTTCGCAGAGTATCTCGGTCGCTCCGGCGGGGATGTGGTCTATGATCTCGAAGTGACGCCGAACCGGCCCGACCTCAACAGCGTCATTGGCATTGCGCGGGAAATTGCGGCGGTTACCGGGAATCCGCTACGGATTCCGGAGTCAAAAATTCAAGAGGGTGAATCAAGAATTGAGGACTTGGTCGCCGTTCGCATCGAAGACGCCGAACTTTGTCCCCGCTACACGGCGCGGGTGATCAAGGGGGTAAAGGTTGGGCCCAGCCCGGATTGGTTGCGTTCCATGCTGGAGAAGGTCGGCATCCGCAGCATCAACAACGTCGTGGATGTAACCAACTACGTGATGCTTGAGACCGGCCAACCGCTGCATGCGTTTGATTATCATCTCATCGCCAAAGCCGCGGATGGCAAACCAACCATCGTGATCCGTCGAGCGGCAGCGGGCGAGAAATTCAAGACGCTGGATAATCAAGAGCGCACACTGACGGGTGAAATGCTTTTGATCGCCGACGCGCAGAAAGGGATCGCGCTGGCCGGTGTCATGGGTGGCGCCAATACCGAGATCAACGATCAGACGGTGGATGTCTTGATTGAGAGCGCCTATTTCAATCCGACCAACATCCGGCGCACGAGCAAGCAACTCGGCCTCCGCAGCGAGTCCAGCTACCGCTTCGAACGCGGCGCGGACGTGAGTATTTGCGATTGGGCGAGCCAGCGTGCGGCGCAGTTGATTCTGGAAACGTCCGGCGGCCAGTTGGCGGCGGGGGTTGTGGACTGCCACCCCACGCCGGCGGCGCCCAAGAAAATCACGTTGCACTTCTCCAAGTCGAAAGACTTGCTGGGCATCGGCATCTCGCACGCCGAACAGGTCGCGTTCCTTACCAAGCTCGGATTGTCCGTCGTCGAGCAGCAACCCGGCGAATGCACGGTCCGCATCCCGACCTGGCGCGTGGACATGAAGCGCGAGGTGGATTTGATCGAAGAAGTCGGCCGGCTGTACGGCGTGGATAAGATTCCCAGCACGCCGCCGCGCGGTGCGATCGGCGCGAATGCTTACGACTCCGTTCATGATCAGATGGCCGAGGCTCGACGGATCCTTTGTGGCTTGGGGTTAAACGAAGCCCAGGGTCAGACGCTGGTGGCAAATGCCGAATGCCGAATGCCGAATGCCGAATTGGTGGCACTGGCTAATCCGCTGAGTTCCGACATGGATGTGTTGCGTCCGAGTTTGCTGCCCGGCTTGATTCAATCCCTGCGGCACAACGTTAGCCGGAAGAATTACGATGTGGCCTTGTTTGAAGTGGGCCGTGTGTTCACGCAAGCCAACGGGCCGGTAAGAGAGGAACGCCGCGTCGCCATTGCCCTGACCGGTCAGCGCAATCCGGTGTTCTGGAGCGGCGACGAACGGGACGCGAAATTCGACGCATACGATCTAAAGGGGTTGCTGGATGAATTCCTGGAGCAGTTCGGCCTGCGCGGTTTCACTTTCACGCGCCGGGCCGACAGCACTGCGCTCCTTTTGGAATCCGCTACGATTCAGTTGGGCAAGCAAACCCTCGGGGAAATCGGCCAGCTCCGGCCAAATCTGGCCAAGAAATATGATTTGCGCGACGCGGTGCTCTTGGCGGAGCTCAATTTGGATTGGTTGCTTGCCCGAAGGAATCCAGCGAAGACGTTCAAACCCTTGCCGCAATTCCCCAGCATCCGCCGGGACGTGGCGATGCTGGTGCCGGAAGCCACGACGCACGACGTGGTTTTGCAGGCCGTAAAGCAAACGAAGCCAGCGAACTTGGAAGCGGTGGATTTGTTCGACGTCTTTCGCGGCCAGAACGTGCCCGCGGGACAGAAGAGCCTGGCCTATGCGTTTACCTATCGCGCGGCGGACAAGACGTTGACCGATACCGAAGTTAATGCCGCGCACGACAAAGTGGTGGAGCAGTTCCGACAGAAGCTCGCGGCGGTGATTCGCTGATCCGCCGGACAAGTTCGGCCTAGCTTTTGGCAGAACAAGGTTGGCTGTTCCGCCAAAGAATGGCCGATCATGGCGTGGTTAAAGACAAATCACGTTATGAGCCAACCAACACGTTTTACCCTCGCCCAGGCGGACATTCCCAAGCAGTGGTACAATCTCAACGCCGATTTCCCCGAGCCGTTGCCGATGCCCTTGCATCCGGGCACCAAGCAACCGGTGACGCCGGATTTGATGCTGGCGATGTTTCCGGAAAATCTGGTTATGCAGGAGATGTGCCCGGATCGTTGGGTGGAAGTCCCCGAGCCGGTGCGTGACATCTATGCGCTCTGGCGGCCCACCCCTTTGCTCCGCGCGGTCCGGCTGGAGCAGGCGCTCCAAACGCCGGCGCACATTTACTACAAGTATGAAGGCGCCAGCCCCGCCGGCAGCCACAAGGTCAACACCTCGATCCCGCAGGCTTATTTCAACAAGCAGGCCGGCACGAAACGGCTCGCCACCGAAACCGGCG
>JANOHH010001209.1:0-4317 GCA_031406395.1 Verrucomicrobiota bacterium
AACCCCCCAGGATGGTTGGGGGTTTCTTTTGGATTGTTTGAACCGAAAAGCGAGCGGTGCGTCAGCGATCCCTGACTGACCTGACGACGTTTTTCAACCACCTGCAGCGCCAGCTTTCCCTCGCGCTCGCCGCCGAACTGGGGCCGCGCCCCTGGCTGGCGCACGCTTTGGTCGCCAAGCACGTCTAGCAGTTCCCCACGCCTGCGGCGCTCATTGACGCCCACTCAAGTCCCCCCCTGTTGTGGCAACGCTGCGGCTGGAGCGGCGCAGGGGATATTGCGAGTGAACCCACCTTTCGCCTCGCCTTCAAACAGTTTTCCGCCGACCAGTTGCCGCAACAAATCCACGCTCAGGTCGTCAAGACCTACGCCGGGCCGAAGCGGGTTAGCCACATCAGCTGCGATGCCACGACGATCGACGCTCCTGAGCGGCCGGCGGCCAAACCCACGCCCGTGGTTGCGGCGGGAATCTGCAAACGCAGCCGGCCCAACCTCGCACCCTTAACTCGGCGTCACTCCAGTAAAAGAGATTTTGAAAATGCGTCACTGGAAAGGAAATTAGACACGACAGTCAAATATTGGGACGCGTTTGGAGGCGGAAACCATTCGAATTGAGAAAAGGCATGCTTGTGTGCGTGCTGAGTCGAATGCCAAGGGGTTGCAGGCAACCTTTTCGCAGCTCCTGTCAAGAGTGATGGAGATTACTGGCGTCCCGCGGATAGCTCCCTCGGGCGGCCGGCAATTCAGCGCGGCTCTTGGTTTGACTCTTGCGGAGGGGACAGAGCCGGAAAGAGGATTTTTCAATACGGAGTATGGCAAAACTGGAGGTTGTCACAAACGGGTTGGCAGGCTTGTCGCATGAAGTGACCGGCACTTGGGCTACCATTGGGCGCGCGGACGAGACTGCGTTTCAGATCGTCGAACCGTCGATTTCGGGCCGGCACTGTGAGGTCCGGCTGCAGGCTGGTGAACTGGCCGTGCGCGACTTGGACTCGACAAACGGCACATTTGTCCATGGCCAGAAAATCACGGATGCGGTTCTGAAGCCGGGGCAAATATTGCGGGTGGGTGACGTGGACTTGCGCTTTGAAGCGGTTGTCGCCGCGCTGTCCCCAGTACCGTTCGTGAACACCATGTTGCTCAAGGCGGGTTCGCCCGGAACCGCACCGGCGCTGGTTGTCCGGCCGCCACCGGGTCACGAACTGGGGAAAAAATATCATGTGCTCTTGGTGGACGACAATCACGAGTTTCTCGAGGTATTCGGCGAGCTGTGTTCTGCGATGGCAAATCAGACTTGGGAAATTTATCGCGCAACCTCAGCCGATCGAGCCCTGGTCGTCTTGCAACAACATCCGATTGATCTCGCCGTGCTGGACATCGGTATGCCGCTGGTGGACGGCCTCCAGTTGCTCGGAATTATCAGTCGCCGATATCCTGGAGTCAAACTGGCCGTGATGACCGGCTTGGCAACCGAAAGCAACCGTGCGGCTGGCCTGGCGAATGGCGCGGAGCTTTTCATTGAGAAACCCATTTCCGCCGATGAGACCAAGGTGGTTTTTAACATGCTGAATGACTTGGTGTCGTGGCCGCACCGGGAAGGATTCAGTGGCACCCTGCGACAGGTTGGCTTGCAGGAAGTCATCCAACTGGAGTGTACCGGGCGCAGGTCGTTGATCCTCGAAATCCGCAACCAGCAGATGCGGGGACAGATTTACATTGAGAACGGGTCCATCACTCACGCCGAAGCGGGTGACTTGGTTGGCGACCAAGCGCTTAATCGGTTGCTTTCCCTTACCGGTGGCGAGTTTCAATTGAAACCTTTCCAGTCGCCGCCACACCGCACGGTGGAAGAACGCTGGGAAATGTTGCTGATGGAGGCGGCTCGCCAATGCGATGAAGACACCGCTTTCATTGTCAAAAAGACAGTGGAACGCTCCGCCAAAGCTCCCGCACCTGAGGAGACACCAGCGAAAGAGGAAAGATGCGAGGAGGAAGAAGCTGACCCGGCGGACGATGATTTCGTGGTGGTCGCCACATATGACGGCCAGTGGAGTTCCGCAGCGAACTCGACAAAATAGACGATTATTACTTTCCAATTGCACCTTTTGGCCGGCATGGCGTGGTGGTTAAAGAGGTTTGTTGGATTCTAAGTCTTCGGAACATGCGGCGTAGTCAATCGCCTACTTGCTAAGGCAGAATTTGATCCCGCGATTGCGAACTGAGTACGGATAGCTAAATTAAATTCTTCAAAAGCAACCCACTGCTGCCCAGTGTTTGGCCCATTGTTGTCAAATGATGGTCCAGCTCGCGTCTTCGTAAGCGGAATCGTTTTGAATCCTGGTGCTGATGTTCGTCACAGGAACATGGTTTTTGGCCGCACGCGGCTGAAACCACAGTATCAGATTTACTTTCCACAGTGTTTTCACTTCGAAATCCCGGCTTGGCAGCCTGATTGCTAAGTTATTCTTGCGAAGCCGTACCAGACGTAACCAACTGGGGTTTTGTTACTCCTGGATATGTCTGCCTAAAGCTGTGACCAAGTCGGAAAAATTTTGTGTTTTGGTGCTGGATGATGACATTTGTCTGACGACAATTGTCATGAAGGCTGTTCGTATGGGGCTGCCCAGTGCCGAGGTCCTCACGGCTCGCAGCGTGTCCGAAGCTCAGTTGCTGCTGACGGAGTTCAAAATCCACTTCTTTATCCTTGATGTAAATCTGCCCGATGGAACCGGAATAGATTTTCTCCGTGAAATTCGCACGAAACTGCCCGACGCACGGGTGATGATGATGACCTCCTCCCCGGTGTCGAACTATGAGAAGGCCACCAAGGATTTGGGCTTGTTGCTGTTTCAGCAAAAGCCCGTGAATACGAAAGAAATCGTCAAGCTGGTTCGATCGCACTACGAGAACATGGGGCATGCGACGACGCTGCTGCACGCGAATGGCCAGTTTGCGGTTTCCCTCACCTGCCTTTCGGCGCTCGACATCATTCAGCTTAAATGCGTCTCCAACGCAACGCTTGTTCTGCAAATCGCCTCTCCTAGTGGCATAGGGCGGATCTATTTTGAGGAAGGCCAAATTGTCCACGCCGATACGAGCGAATCAGGTGGGGAGGCTGCCTTTGAAGAAATCTTGCGCTGGAAGGGTGGCCAGATCAAAGAGCTAGCCGCCGTTTGCAAGCCGCCACGGACAATCACGGAAGGCTGGCAAGGGTTGCTGCTGAATGTTTGCCAGCGAATGGATGAGACGGATCGCGCTGAATCCACGGTCCAAATCGCCGAGGCGTCGAGTGATATCTTGAGAAAAGAGCCTGCGGTCGGGGGAGCTTCGGCGGCAGGAGCCGAAGCCCCGCCGGAAGACGATTTCGTGGTGGTCGCCACTTACGATGGGGAATGGAGCTCCGCGGCAAAATCGAAGAAATAGCTGGCTGGTCTCTAGCGGTAATTCAGCCGGGCACGAAGTTTGTGTTTCGAACTGGTTGGATTTCAAGCTTGCGTTTTATGCTCCCGCCCGGAAGATTGCGCGCTCTATTATGGAACAAGACATTACCGAGTCGGCCTATTTTTTCAAACTTTGGGCGTGGTTCGACAAGAACAAGAAGCAAGTCGCCTGGGGTGTGGCGGGCGTGGCGGCCGCCGGAGCCGTGGTGGGTATTTACGTCTGGTCGCAGCAGGAAAAAGCAATGGCTGCCGGCCAAGCCCTTTCCTCCGCAATGGTGGCTCGGACTTTTAGCCGGACTGAATCGCCCGACGCGATGCTAAAAGTTTCGACGACCTATCCGGGCACGCCGGCCGGTGCCCAGGCTTTATTGCTGGCTGCGGGTGAACTGTACGCGGGCGGCAAGCCTGCAGAGGCGCAGGCGCAGTTTGAGCGGTTCCTGCGTGAGTATCCGACGCATATACTGGCGGCACAGGCCAATCTGGGTGTGGCGGCTTGCCTCGCCGGGGAAGGGAAGCTGGACGAGGCTGCCAGAGCCTACAAGGGGTTGGTTGATCGCTTTCCCAGTGCCAACACTGCTCCGCAGGCGCGGTTCGCGCTGGCTGGCGTGTACGAAACCCAAGGCAAGCTCGAGCCGGCTTTGCGGCTGTTTGAGGAAGTTGCAGGCGCCGACGCAAGCGGGTCGCTGGGTTCAGAAGCCGGGATGCGCGCGCATGAATTGCAAATGAAGCTCGGTTCTATTGTGACGACAAACAGCCCGCTTCCGATGGTGCTAGGCACCTCCACCAACGTGGTCGCTCCCAAAAAGGCCTTTTCCATCGTAACGCAGCAAGCGAACTTGCCCTTCTTCCACTACAAGGAGAAAATCTTTTACCCGCTC
>JANOHH010000815.1:0-1889 GCA_031406395.1 Verrucomicrobiota bacterium
CTCAAACTTTCCGGCTTTTGGCGTCAGTACGGTAAGCGTCAGAGCCGCCTTACGTCGGCTGTTACTTATTAAACGCGTTCTGAGCAGCGAGGGTACGGAACGGAGTAGGGGCGCAGCCGGTGAAGGCTGCGCCCCCCGAACACCAACTCCTGCTGGGGGCGTTTGCCACGGCGATAGGAGTCGCGTGACCATTTTCGTTCCTGAGCTACGTTCGCATCTTCGTTCGTCGCTTTCAGTCCGGGCGGCGGATGCGATTAATCGCGGTCGTGGCCGTGATGCTAATGCTGTCCATTGTCATGGTCATCGTCATCGTGATCGAGCGGCACCATAAAGTTCGCGAGCACATAGCTGGAAAGTTTCATTCCCTGCTCCGCGCCGACGTCGCACGAGAAGCGGTAGTGAATGCCGGCCCAGATGCGCGCCTCGATCACTTGGGCCGCTGCGTCGGAAAAGCGGGCAAACGTCCAGGTGAAGCCGGGATAACCGTAGGAACTGAGGGTGAACGTGTGCTCGTCACCGATCAGATCGGCCAGCGTGTTCATGATGGCGGTCGTGATGACCGCGTGGTTGGACATATACTCCTGATGCCGCGGGGCGACGAACAGCGCGTCCCAGGTGGGATCGGCTTCGGTGGCGGGATTGCCGTCCGTGTCCGCCAGCCGGACCGCGTGATACGGCCGCCAGAGGTTGTAGGTGTACTTGGAGTTGAACCCGGCGATGGTGGCATCTTCGCCGGCAATGTTGACGAGCGCGAAGATCCGGGCCGTGTCCACCAGCCGCAAGCGCCCGCAACGCGATGCGATTAACGACTCGATGACCGGTCGGATCGCCCGGTTCTCGTCCACCTGCGAGGAGGCCTGCCACAGCAGCGCGAGCTGGGTTTGCTCCGGCGTGCGCACGGTGCTGTTGAAGCGGCCGATGGCCTTGACCTCGTTCACATCCGCGGCATACACCGCACTGGTCAAGGCGGGCGGCGGCCCGGGCCGGAACTGACCGGGACTGGTCATGGCGAAGGGTACGAGGACGGCGTTCTGCGGGAAGACGGCCGGCAAGCTGCCATCGGCATTAGTGCCGGAGGGCGGCGAACGCCAGACTCCGGCCGCTCCACCGCCAAAATAACCCGGGATCGGCGTGGTGAAACCGTCGGTAGCACGCCAAGCCAGAATTTGATTGGCCACATTTTCACCCCATTCCAAACCGCGCGCGATGCGCCGGCTATGGCCTTTGTTTCCGGGGATTTTCGCCAGCGAGTCGGCGCGGTGCGCGTCCAAGGTTGCCTTTTGGGTGGGATAAAGACTCACCAATGCCGTGTAGGCCGCCTGCACGGCCGCGGCTTCGGCGGAGGCACCACGCGGTCCGCGTTCGGTGACGAAGTAGGGCGTGTATTTACGTTCGATGCCATTGACCGCGTCGTAAATGGCGGCGTGGACGATGGCGAGAAAGCGCCCTTGCACGGGTGGTCCTTGCAGGGCGGTTAGGATGGCTTGTTCGGTATTCGCGTTCCAGTCGGTAACCGCGTCCGCGCGGGCCAACGGCGTGGCGGTGAAGGCCGTCAGCGCGAGGCCGACGGCAATGAGGGATCGTATATTCATTTGGTTGTTTCTTTCTTGGCCAGGTGCCAGGCACCTGGTTTTTGGTTTTTGGTTTGTTTTTTTTCTTACCCGCCGTTGGAGCGCTACTCTGCGCTCCGCGCCAGGCAAATTTTCGTGTTCAATTCCGACTGCGGCTGCCAAGTCGCGCGGCCATAGGCTGGCGCTTTAACGACGAGCTTTGGCAATCCTTACATATTCATGCAAAATCCGATGTGGCTCTGACCGCCGGCCAAATCCTGGGTCACAATCCTTTCTACAAGTTCTGCGGGGCGGTCCTTACAAAGATTCTGAAGATTC
>JANOHH010000817.1:0-3398 GCA_031406395.1 Verrucomicrobiota bacterium
CGGCTGGTCAATGGCGACACTCATCGGGCGGAAGATGTCACGCAAACGGTTTTTGCGGACCTGGCCCGCATGGCGCGCACGTTGTCACGCGAGGTGATGTTGGGTGGCTGGTTGCACCGGCACACCTGTTTCGTCGCCAGCAAAACCCTGCGGAGCGAGCGTCGGCGTCAAGCGCGGGAAAGGCAGGCGGTTGAAATGAATGCCATCGAAGATCACTCCGCCGCGAACCTCGCGTTGCTGGCGCCAATCCTGGACGAAGCCGTCAATCAACTGGGCGCGGAAGATCGCACGGCCATCCTCCTCCGGTTTTTTGAGCAGCACGATTTCCGGTCCGTGGGGGAAGCGCTCGGCAGCAATGAGGAAGCCGCCCGCAAGCGGGTGGAGCGCGCGCTCGAAAAGCTGCACGCGATGTTGAGAGTGCGCGGCGTGACTTTGTCGGGAACAGCTTTGGCCACGAGCTTGGCAACGCAGTCGGTATTGGCGGCGCCCGCCGGATTGGCGTTGACGGTCTCCACGGCCGCGTTGACCAGTGTGGCGGCTGGTGCGGGAACAACTTTAACCGTTCTAAAAATCATGAGCATGACCAAACTGAAAGCTGGAATCATCACTGCGGTTGTCGCCGCCGGCATCACAATTCCGTTGGTTATACAGCACCAAGCGGAAACCCAATTGACCGCAGCGAGCGAAGCCTTGCGCCAACAAACCAAACGCAGCGACCAGTTGATGAAGGAGAATCAACGGCTGGCCCAGTTGGTGAAACAAACGCCCCCTGCAGCAACGGTCAATCCGTCGCTGGAGTTGCTGCGATTGCGAGGGGAAGTGGCCCGGCTGCGGCAGGAGGTTGCGAGTGAGCGGACCAGAACCAATGGCCCCAGCGCTCTCAGCGGCATCAAGGCGGATCCAGCAATGTGGAAGGTCATTCGCGACCAACAGAAGACCGGGATGACCGCGATTTACAAGGATTTTGCCAAGAAGTTGAACTTGCCGCCGGAGCAGGTGGAAAAATTCAACAACGTGCTCACGGATGATGTGATGGAAAACATTGACCACATCACGGCAGTGCTGCAGGACGGAATAGCGCCCGCGGCGATGGAGCCGGTTTTTGCCGGGCAGGAGGCGGCGTTGCAGGAAAAGATTCAGGAGTTGTTGGGGCCGGAGGGGTTGGCGGATTACAAAGAATACACCCGGAGTCTGGCGGCCTATATCACCGCGGAACAATTCAAGGGCATGTTGGCCGGGGAGAAAGCGGAACAGGAGACCAAAGCGCGACAATTGTACGAAGCGATGTTGGAGGAAACCAAGCAAACCCTGGCGAATGCTGGACTACCCGCGGACTTCCAGATGGTGCCCACACTCAACTTCCGTAATTTCGCCTCGAACGCGGAGGAGGAAAAAAACCTCAAATTGCTGGATGGCATCTACGAGCGCCTCATTGCCCGGTCGGGTTCGTTTCTCACGACCGAAGACATCGGCAAGTTCGGTGAATTTCGTGCGAGTGTCATCAACGGGAATCGCATGGCGTTGACAGTGAACCGGAAAATGATGGCGCCGGGCGGAAACTAAGTGCGGATTGACTTGAGATTTCGAAGCGCGCCACGAACAATTCATTCTGACGAACAACTCAAATTCAAAATCACCCATGAACAAAGTCATTCCCTTCCTGGTCGTCACGGTGTTGATGTGGGCTTCCGCTGCCTTTGGCGCGGTGGCCACGAACAGCGTGGCTGGCAACTGGAGCGGCACGCTGGAGGTTGGCGCGGTGAAGCTGCGGGTGGCGTTCAAAATCCGCAAAGGCGTTGACGGCGTGCTGACGGCCAAAATGGACAGTCTTGATCAGGGCGCCCGCGATATCCCTGTGAATGCAGTCACCGTGAAAGACACGCACTTGCGCCTGGAGGTAAAGGCGGTGGAGGGTGTTTACGCAGGAGCGCTGGACGCCGCTGGAACGAAAGCGACGGGCCAGTGGACACAAGGTCCCACGACGCTGCCCCTGACGCTCGCGAAAGGGCCGGAGACGGATTCAGCCTTCGAGGCCGAAAAACTTTCGCCCGCTGATCTGGCGGCCAACCAACAAGCCGCATTGAAGGCCGCGGGAACTTGGGATGGAGTGCTGGTCACTCCCACCGCCAGCCTTCGGTTGCGACTCAAAATTTCCAAGTCCGACGCCGGCGCTGCGATTGGCACCCTGGACAGCCTCGACCAAGGGGCGAATGGCATTCCGCTGAGCGCGATCACACTCAAGGCTGGTCAGCTGCACTTCGAAGCACGCGGGATCGGTGGCGTTTACGAAGGCAACCTGGCGGCGGATAGCGCCACGCTCAAGGGGCGCTGGCAGCAGGGTGGTCAAAGCCTGCCGCTGGAGTTCAAGAAGGCGACGCGTAAGTGAGGTCACTCACATGGTTGCGAGAAATGGCCGTGAGCAACTGGCGGTTGATCGGTCGCTTCGTTAGTATCCTGCCCCTCGCCGAGCCACAAGAATGAAAACAGACGCAGCGCCGCTCGAATTGTGCGGGGTCACCAAGCTCTTTGGTGACTTCCGCGCGGTGGATGACGTCAGTTTCAGCCTGCCGTCGGGTGCCATTTACGGTTTCCTGGGCCCGAACGGCGCAGGTAAGACCACGACCATCCGGATGATTCTGGAAATCATCAAGCCGACCAGCGGCAAGATCACCGTGCTCGGTCATGCCTCGGCGCTCGAAGTCCGCCAGCGTATCGGCTATTTGCCGGAAGAGAAGGGCTTGTACAAGAAGATGAAATGCTGGGCGGTGATTGCCTACTTCGCGACGCTCAAGGGATTGAGCCGGGCGGCGGCGAAGCAGCGCGCCTTTGAGCTGCTGGAGCGATACGGCTTGAAAGATTTCGCCTCGAAACCTACCGAGGCACTTTCCAAGGGCATGGGGCAGAAAGTGCAGATGCTCGCCTCCATCGCGCACGATCCGGAATTCGTCATCCTCGATGAGCCGTTCTCCGGATTGGACCCGGTGAATCAGCAAGTGATGGAGGAAATCATCCGCGACATGGCGAAGCGGAATCGCACGGTCCTCTTCTCGACGCACGTCATGCAACATGCCGAGCGTCTGTGTGACCGGATTTTACTCCTGGCTAAAGGCCGGAAGATTTTCGACGGCACCGTGGCGGAGGCGAAACGTATTATTCCCCGGCGCGTGCGCATCGAGACGGAGGACGACATCACGCCGTTGCGCGAGTTGAGCGAAGTGGTTTCCGTTCGCCCGCTGGAGCCGTCGAATGGGGGGCTGACTCCGAACGTGGCGGCTCATTGGGAACTCGAGGTGCGCGAAAGCGCCGATCCCCAAAGCATCCTGCAAGCCTGCTTTTCACGACGCATCCGGCTGCGGAGCTTCAACCAATCCGAACCGACCTTGCATGAGGTATTCATG
>JANOHH010001304.1:0-2308 GCA_031406395.1 Verrucomicrobiota bacterium
AGCGGCAACCGGAGCGGCAGCGGTGACGCCCCACTTTTCTTCCAATTTCTTGACCAAGTCAGCGGCTTCAATGACCGTCAACTTGCTCAGTTCCTCAACAATGTTTGCGATGTCTGCCATAGTATTACTCTTGTCTTTCTGTTCGTATCGTCGTCAGCCGTGGCCACGGATGTTTTGAGTTCACAGCCTGTGAACCGACGATTTACGTGGTTGTTTGTTTACTCCCACCGATGGCTGGTCGGCGGGAAATGGATTTATGCGGCCTGCTCGGACTTCGCCTTAATGACGCGGGCCAACTGGGAGCCAGGCGTGTTGAGTAGGACGACGAGCTTCGTGGCCGGTGCATTGATAACGCCCAGCAACTTGCTGCGCAGGACTTCGATGCTTGGCAATTCCGCCAGCGTCATGATGTCAGCCGGCTCCATGCGCTTGCTATTCAGATAGCCGAACTTGATCTTCAGCTTTTCGTTATCCTTGCCGAAAGTCTTCAGCACTTTAGCGGTCGCCGAAACATCTTTCTGGCCGGTGACCACGGCCACCTGGCCCTCAAGGGCGCCGTTCAGATCCGCCACGCCCGCTTCCTTGGCGGCGATGCGGAAGATGGAATTCTTGACGACATGAACTTCCGCGCCCGCCTTGATCAGGCTCTTGCGGAGGTTCGTCATCTGCTCAACCTTCAGCCCGTGATAACTCACGACGATGAAGAACGGTGAAGCATTCAAACGACCGATGTACTCTTTTGTGAGAATTTGCTTTTCTGCGCGCATGGATAAAATGGTTTGTAGGTTAATGAGCCCCGAACTCGCGAATGTCCAACCGCACGGGCGGACTCATCGTCGCCGAAATTGTGCAGCTATGAATGTAAGTGCCCTTCACGGCCGAGGGCTTGGCCTTTGCCACCGCATCAATCACGGCGCGGGCGTTTTCCTCGAGTTGCGCGGGCTGAAACGACACCTTGCCCACCGCCACGTGAATATTTCCAGCCTTATCCACTTTAAACTCGACGCGGCCGGCTTTGACTTCTTTCACTGCTTTCGCAGTGTCTTCGGTCACGGTACCGGTTTTCGGGTTGGGCATCAGGCCGCGCGGTCCGAGCACCTTGCCCAATTTACGCACTTCGATCATGGCTTCCGGCGTGGCAACGGCCACGTCGAAGTCAGACCAGCCGCTATTACACTTGGCGATCATATCCTCGAAACCGACGAACTCCGCACCGGCCGCCTTCGCGGCATCGGCCGAGGCGCCGCTCTTCGCGAACACCAGCACTCGGACGTTCTTACCACTGCCGTTCGGCAGAGGGACGGTGCCGCGCACCATCTGATCGGATTGTTTCGGGTCCACGCCAAGGCGAAACGCGAGGTCAACCGTTTCGTTAAATTTTGCTTTCGGGAACTTACCGAGGACGCCCACGGCGTCCTTGAGCGTGTAGGCCTTGGCGGCATCCACCTGTTCGAGGGCTTTTTTGTATCTTTTGCTTGGCATGTTTATGAGCGGTGCATGCGAGTCCCGTGGACTCTCCCGCGTTGTTTGTTTATCCGACGACTTCGATGCCCATGCTGCGGGCGGTACCGGAGACGACTCGAAACGCGGCTTCTTCCGAAGTCGTGTTCATGTCACTTTTCTTAATCTTCACGATCTCCATCACCTGCTTGCGTGTTACCTTGCCCACCTTCTCCTTGTTCGGCACTTTGGAGCCAGCGGTGATCCCGGCAGCTTTCTTCAACAGGACGGAAGCGGGCGGCGACTTGGTAATGAAGGTGAAGGACTTGTCCTGGTACACCGTAATAACTACTGGAATAACCAAACCCGCATCCCCCTTGGTGACGGCGTTGAATTCCTTGCAGAAACCCATGATATTCACGCCGTGCTGACCGAGCGCCGGACCGACAGGTGGCGCGGGATTCGCCTGACCGGCGGGGATCTGCAATTTGATGATGCCTGTAACTTTCTTTGCCATAAAATAAATGCTTGGTGGGAATAAGGAAGCGATGGTTAGATCACTTCGTCACTCCTAACCCTTTTCTACCTGCCAGTATTCCAATTCCACCGGCGTATTGCGTCCGAAAATATTGACCGTGACTTTCAGTTTGCCGCGATCCGGATCCACTTCCTCAATCACACCGCCGAAGTTGAGAAACGGTCCATTGTTAATCTTAACGGTTTCACCAACGTTAAAGGCGACCTTTGGCCGCTCGGTTTCTTCCGATGCCGAAACCACTGACTTGATAGTCTCCATCTCCTCGTCGGTCGCGGTGTGGGGGTGCTCGCCTCCCACAAAACCGATCGCGCCCTGCGTTTCCTTGATGAA
>JANOHH010001330.1:0-3018 GCA_031406395.1 Verrucomicrobiota bacterium
GCGTTGAGGATCGCCGTGTCCGTGCCCGTCGGCACCACCTGTGGATTCCAGTTGGTCCGGTTGTGCCAATCACTCGACACCAACCCCGTCCAGGTGAGCGTTGCAGCCGAACTGCTGTGGACGGTCAGGTTGCCTAGAAACAACAGTGAAAGGATTGCGAGGGTGCGCCAGGTAAGGGTTCGGATTACCAAAATACCAGCGATTAAGGTCGGTTCATGTTTCATAGGGTGGGAGGAAGCATGGAGTTGTACGGTGGAGTTGTGGAAGGGCAACCAAATTGTCGTTCCCCAGTGACACGACGAATGCGAATTGATTATTTTTTTCATTTGGAGAGCCGATTCAATTAGACGCCCATTTTGGCAGGTTTCAAGTAAAATATGGCGATTGGATTTGAAGCATTTGCTATCGCCTTGTTCTTACTTCCCGCGAACGCTTAGCATCGCCCGGTGAAGAGCCGATCCGAACACGTTGAGCAAGCCATCCGCGCCCGGGAGTTGTTCCGGCGGGGCCAGCGGATTCTTGTCGCGGTGTCAGGCGGGTTGGATTCGAGGGTGTTGCTTCATCTGTTGCACCAGCTCGCGCCGCAATTCGGTTGGAAAATTATTGTCGCCCACTTCAATCACCAGCTTCGCGGTCGGGTGAGCGATGCGGATGAACGGTTCGTTCGGAAAACGGCCGCGGCCCTGGGACTGCCGTTCCGGGCGGGCAGGGGAGCGGTGAAGGCTTTCGCCAAACAGCGCGGTCTCTCAGTCGAAATGGCCGCGCGCGAACTCCGCCATGAATTCCTGGCACGTACGGCAGTTCGCTTGAAATGCCGGGTCGTGGCGCTGGCCCATCACGCGGACGACCAGGTGGAGTTGTTTTTCCTCCGCGTTTTACGAGGTGCGGGCGGAGCAGGGTTGGCGGGGATGAAATGGCGCTCGCCTTCGCCAGCGAATCCAGCCATCGAACTCGTGCGTCCGCTGCTCGACGTGTGCAAAACTGAACTTGCCGAGTTCGCCCACGCGAACGGCATTCGTTTTCGTGAAGACGCGAGCAATGCCTCTTCTGATATCTTGCGCAACCGGGTGCGCCATGAATTACTGCCCTTACTTCGCCGCCGGTTTCAGCCCGCGCTGGGCAAAAACGTGCGCCGATTGATGACCATCGTTGGCGGTGAGGCCGAAGTGGTGGATACCGCCGCATGTCGGTGGCTGGACAAGAAGCGTCCGGCGTTTGAACGGCTCGCTGTCGGAATTCAACGGCGCGTCCTCCAACTTCAATTGCAGCAGTTCGCCGTGGCTGCGGATTTCGAATTGATTGAGACTTTGCGGTTCACCCCTAATCAGCCGGTGACCGTGAGCCAGGCTTTGATTGTGGTGCGGGAGAAGTCCGGGCAAATTTCAAAAATGGTCGCGGCCAGGGACAAATTCCAGCCCGGTCAACTCGCACTCCGACTGCATACCAAACCGCAAGTGGTCGAGTTTGCGGGAATCGAAATTACCGCTTGCGTGGTCGCTCAACGGGGTGTGGGCGCGCGGCGGGCGATGGCCTACGCCGAGGTATTCGATGCGGCCAAAGTGGGCGCTAAGATTGTGCTACGGCATTGGCAGCCGGGCGACCGTTTTCAACCGATCGGCATGGCCGCCGCAGTGAAACTCCAGGATTGGTTCACGAACCAAAAAATCCCGCGCACCCGCCGCCGAGAGTTGATTGTGGCGACGACGGTGGGTGGCGAAATTTTCTGGGTGGAAGACCAGCGTATCAGCGAGCGATTCAAGCTAACGGCAGCGACGCAACGGCGTTTGATCTGGCGCTGGCGGCGACTTTGAGGTTGGCGCGTTCTCAATTTTCTTCTCGAATTCCATCCCACTCTCAGGCGTTATTGGCGACGTATGAAATCGTCTCCTCCGGAATCCCAGTTCGCCCGTCGCCGATTTTTGCAGACGACCGCGCTCGCCGGGCTGGCGGCGCCGTTTGTTTTGCGGTCCGGCCTGTGCGCTGTGGCGTCCAATGCCAAACTAAACCACGCCTGCATTGGCGTGGGCGGGATGGGTTGGAACGACTTGAATACTTTCCTCAAGCATCCGCGCTTGCAGGTCGTCGCGTTGTGCGATGTGGACGCGAATCACCTCGACAAGGCGGCCAAGGCGGTGCCCGGCGCCCGGCTCTACTCGGACTGGCGCGAGCTGTTGGAAAAAGAAGGGGACAAGATTGACTCGGTGAACGCCGCAGTGCCGGATCACATGCACTTCGCCATTGCCCATAATGCGATCCAGAAGGGCAAGCATGTTTATTGTCAGAAGCCGCTGTGTCATGATGTCGCCGAGGTGCGTGAATTGACGGAGGCTTCGATCAAGAAGCGGGTGGTCACACAGTTGGGCACCCAACTCGCCGCCGGTCTTGGCGAGCGCACCGCGGTGCAACTGCTAAAGGATGGCGCGCTGGGCAAAATCCAGCATGTCTACCTGTGCGCTAACCGGCCGGGGGCCGTGGAGAATTACCGCCTGGTTGGGCCGCGGCCGGCCATCGGCGCGGAACCGCCGGCGCAGCTGAGGTGGGACTTGTGGCTTGGCACCGCTCCCGTCCGGCCGTTCGCCCCGGATATTTATCATCCGGTGAAGTGGCGCGCGTGGCAGGATTTCGGCACGGGCTGGTCCGGCGACATTGGTTGCCACCTCTTTGACGCGGTCTGGAAAGGTTTGGGCTTGAAACCGGCGCTCGACGTCTTCGCCGAAGTTCAGACGTCATGGCAGAATTCCCCGACCCGGCGGGCGGATACCTGGCCGCAGGGGCAGCACATCACCTGGACCTTTCCGGGCAATACCTTGACTGAAGCCAGGACGCTCCCAGTGGAATGGTTCGACGGGGATTACTTTCCCCCCGAATCCATCCGAGCGCTGTACTCGGTCAAGGATTACCCGGCCGAGTCAGTGATGTTCATCGGCACCGAGGGCGCCATGTTGCTCGAACTGGGGCGCGGACCGATCCTGCTGCCGGAAAAGAAATTTGAGAACCTTCCGCGCCCGAAATTCGAGC
>JANOHH010001343.1:0-2415 GCA_031406395.1 Verrucomicrobiota bacterium
AACCCCAGGCATTTCGCGGTCCGCTCGACCCACGACGTATCCCCGAACGGACAGCCACGTACCACCGAACGCCGCAGCGCCTCCAGTTCCGCCTCTGTCTTAACCCCGTTGACGTGACCCAGCCAGTCGTCCGGCAACGGCAACGGACGAAACCGGGCTACCCACAATCGTCAGCACGTGCATGCCGGCCACGGATGTGTCGTCGCAGGCCGCCCCTTCCACCCAGGTAACCGGCCAGGCTTGTTCACCAAATAATCGCTGCAGGGCCTCCGCGAAACCCCGCTCGGCGGTGATGGCGCCAAACACTTCGTGCCGGACCACTTTCGCGTTGTGGGTCTTGAGCAACACGGCCAACCGTTCCAACATCATGGCCGCCGATTCGCCGGGTTGCGGGAGGAGGGTGAGATGGAGTTCCCGCAAGCTGCTCCGCTCGACGATGCACGTGTGCAACTCCGGAAGGTGTCGTCGCCGGACCACTGGGGCTGGGGCCATCACGCCGGGTTCATTGTGGGTCATAGATTTGTGAAAACTGCTCCCGGTGGTTTCATTGGGACAATACGTATTCGACAAGGTCGTCGATTTGCCTCGGGGTGAGTTGTGAAGTGTCGCCGTGCTTGCCATCGCGTTGCAACAGCGTGAAAACCTCCCGCAGGGTCGCGGCGCGGCCATCGTGCAGATACGGCCCGCTGCGCCAGACCTCGATGAGCGAGGGCGTGTCGAACTGGTCGGTGGGCTGGTCGAACTTCCCCGCCGACCCGACGTCATGCTGCTTGAGGTCAGTGAGGAACGGGCCTCCGTGACATTCCGCGCAAGCGAGCGCCGAGCGCTCGAACAGTCGTTTCCCGCGTTGGGCGGAGGTTGAGAGTTTGCCCTTGACCCGGTGCGGGCTGGGCCTGGGTTTGAGCGATTTGAGGTAGGCGTCCATCGTCTCAGCAACCTCGGGGGGTTGCACGGTGAATAGGCTGTGGCGGATGCCGGCGCGCACGGCGACCTTGGCGTCTTCCCGTACCGAGAGCCACATCTCGGGCGGCGTCTCGAAGCATTGCAGGAGGCTCTTCGCATTCTTCGGATTGCCAATGCCGTCGTTGAGATTATCCCAGTTCAAAGCGTCCACGCGGGCGTCGTGCGAGTGGCAACTCGAACACGCCTGCCAACCCTGGAAGCAAATCGTGGCATCGTTGAACCAGAATTCGCCAAGCCGGGCGGCCGTCATTTGCGGCCCGGGGCCTAGCGCGAAGGACTCCGCGCGCAGCGGATTCGCAGTAAGGTCCACCGTGTCCAGGGTGTCAGAGAAATAACCCGCCACCCAGGCGCGCCCGCCGGCAACTGCGACCGAGCGCGGACCTTTGCCGGGCAACTTGACGCGCTGACGCACCCCGACGAGGAATGACAGGTCATTCGGCACCTCGGCGGCCGAGCGCGACGCGACGCCATAGTCCGGAGGTTTTCCGGCATCAACTACGGCGGATACTTTGGCGAGCTTGGCGAGCAGTCCGGGGAAATCCACGACGCTCAGCTCGTGCGTGCCGGCGTGCGTGACAAGCAGTTGCTGGCTGTCGCGCGTCCACGCCACGGCCCAAGGCGTCGCGGCGCCGGAGTCAATATTGTCGAACAGGACCGTGTTGAGCCGCTGCATTGCCGCGAGCTCTATGATGCTGCCGGCGCTGGTGTTGATCCAGCCGCGCTCGATCTGGGTCGTGGGTAGATGAAAGCGCGCAAGGTTGTGCGCCACGACCGCATAACGGCCATCGGGCGACACGCGAATTTCGTGGAGCAATCCGCTCCCGTTCGGCAGCGCAATTTCCCTGGCCACCTTGCCCGCCGCGAGATCAATGGCGCTCACGCTGGCCGCGACCACATCGCGATCCGCCCGGCCCGCGTGGAGGTGATTCGCGACGAGCAGCCACTTGCCATCGGGCGTGACGGCCGCGGAAAACGGTTCGCGCGGCACGGCGATACGATGGGTTTCCTGCTTCGTCGCGAGATCGAAGACGCTGACGTCGTTGTTGAAGCGGTTGCAGACGTAAAGCGTGCGACCGTCGGGACTGAGCACGGGCGACTGCGCTTGATAACCCGCCGGGAGCCGATCGGTAACCTTACATTTCACAGCATCCACAATGCACACCGTGCCCGCTGGACCACCGCAAGTCACATAGAGCTGCGTGCCGTCCGCAGAAAGCGCCAGCCCTGAGGGCGAAGGATTCACCGTGATGCGCGCAGAAACTTGCTGCGCTGCGGTGTC
This sequence comes from Verrucomicrobiota bacterium, assembly GCA_031406395.1. Classification (GTDB taxonomy): domain Bacteria; phylum Verrucomicrobiota; class Verrucomicrobiia; order Limisphaerales; family JADLHS01; genus JADLHS01. The sequence goes on from JANOHH010001343.1 coordinate 2,243, forward strand.
AAAGACCAGGACCTCAGCCGTGGCTTCACAGGCGATGTAAAGCAGCCCCCCGTTGTCGGCAACCAGTGCGGAGGGCGCGAGGAAGGCGTCCTTCTTTGTGGGAGTGTAGGCTGCCGGATTGGCGGGATCGGAAGCGCTGGCCACCTGCGCAGCGAACGTGAGCCAGAAAACGA
>JANOHH010000006.1:0-5229 GCA_031406395.1 Verrucomicrobiota bacterium
GCCGGCTCCTCCTTCACGGCGAAGACCATGAAGAGCGCCATGAAGGCGGTGACAAACGGAGGAATGATGAAGAGCATCCGCCAGTTGCCGGGCGCCACCACCCAGGTGCCGATGCCCCAAAAGGTCAGCGCAAAACCGGCCAGAATGTAGGGGGACAGCGTGTTGGCCACAAACTGGCCCAATTGAATCATGATGCCGAAAATGCCGGCGAACGTGCCGCGTTCGTTGCGCTGAAACCAAGCGGCATTGATCTTGACCATGCCGGGGGCGCCACACGATTGAAACCAGCCATTGATCAGCGCGATCAAGCCAAAGGTTGCCAGCGTACCGACAAACGAGGAGAAACCGAAAATCAAGTTGCAACTGATGGTTCCAGCCGCGCCGACCATCATGATCCATTTTCCACCGATGCGATCCGAGATGAGCCCGTTAAACAACTGGCCCGTGCCGTAGGCGAGCGACCAGATCACCCAGAGGTTGGCGAGGTCGGCAGTGTTGAAACCGAACTCTTTGACCATCCCGGGCCCCGCAAACCTGAAGTTATAGCGGCACATGTAGAACGAGGCATACATGAAGCCTAATGCACCCCAGTTCAAACCGCGCCGCGCCCGGAAGCCGGGGGGATGGTGGGATCGCGCGGAAGCCGATGGCTCGGTTGAATTCATTAATTGTTCGTCATCGCTTCCGGCAAATCCATGAGCCAGCTAAACAAACCCTCGCTGGACGGTCAAACCCTCCTCGTACCGGTTTCATTCCCGGCCTCAGGCAAAAAAATAACCCAATTCCCGCAAAGACACGTAATCCTTCGGTCGCTCCGGCGTGGCGCGCCCGATGATGACGTGGTCCAGCACATCAATCTTGAGCAATTGCCCGGCGCGGATCAAATCCCGCGTCACCTTGATGTCCGCCTCGCTCGGCGTCGGGTCGCCGCTGGGATGATTATGCGCCAGCACGATACCGGCGGCGTTGGCCGCAATGGCGGATTTGAACACCTCACGGGGATGCACCAGCAGCGTGTCAATCGTGCCGTTGGTGACGGTCTCCACGCGAATGAGCCGGCGGCGGGTATTGAGCAGCAGCACCTGCAGCTGTTCCACTCCCAGGAGGAGATTGCGCGCACGCAACAGATTCACCACGGCCTCCGGCGTGTCTAGGATCGGTGATTCATCCTGCAACTCCTTCGCCATTTTGTGCGCCAGGGCGAAGGCCGCCACGAGCGTCACCGCTTTGTCGCGCCCGATGCCCTTCACTTTTTTCAAGTCATCCACCGATGCCCGCGCCAGCCCATGCAACGAACCGAACTTGGCCATCAGATGTTGGCCGACCTCCACCGCGTTCATGCCCTTGAGCCCGGTGCGCAACAGGATGGCGATCAACTCCGCCTGGCTCAACGCCGACGCGCCCAGCGCGACGAGCCGCTCGCGCGGACGTTCGCTGGCCGGTTGATCTTTGAGCCGCAAACTCTGGGACATGCGCAAAAACTAAAGCGAACCCCGCCAAATCCCAAGCGCCAAGTTTCAGTGGTTTGAATTCGTGTGGGCGCGACCGAATATTCCGAGCATGAAACCTCCCACCGGGATGATGCCAAAGAAAAAATCAGGCGCGTCAGGCAAAAGCGCGCCTTGCCGAGCCGTGCCGTGACTCTGGTGACGACACTGGCGATGGGGCGGGCGGAAAAGTCGATGGTCAACTCGATGGTGGATGTGGTGTCACGCAACGCAAAGTTGCGCCGCGTGCGAGAATCGACCGACCTGGATGCGGTCGCCGCCAGGGCCGCGTTGGCCCGTAACGGCTGGAACGTCAAGGCGGCATGCCGGCAATCAGGTCAGCCACGATTTTCGTCAAACCCTTAAACCGGCCTTCCACATAAAACACGTAGATCAACTGCACCAACCCGGCGATCACCAGCAAGGTAAGACTGGTCAGAAAATACAAGCCGATGGCGTGCGGGGGGTCGGGGCGCAAGATGCAAGGCAGACCGTGATACAACACCGACACTGTAAGCACGATGCCAACGCCCCACGGCACCCAGGGGGTGATGTCCGGGGAGAGGTCAGCCATGCGCAATACGAGCAGCGGGCCGAGACCATAGGCAATCGCCGTGAATGCGTGCGTATAGGTGTGACGGCGATGAAAAGTGCCGGCGAACGACTTGGCCGCCAGGGCGCCAACAAAAGCCAAGACGAGCAGGAGCACGGTGTGAGCGACTTCGACGATGACCGCTTCGGGCTCGGAGAATTTCTTGAGATAGCTCACTTCGCCCTTTTGCCATTTGCCCCAGCGGTGCAAGCCGTAGCCCTCCACCACCGAGGTCAGCAGGATGAGCGGCAGGAGATAAAGCAAGAGGACGAACAGAAGGCCGCGCCCCGCAGTGGCAATTCCCTCCCAGGTGGGCGCGGGGCGGATAAGTATCAACAAAGCCTTGATCATGGCCAGATTATTAGTCGCCCCAACCACGACAAACAACACAATTGCACCGACACCCCCCGTCGGCCTGCCTTCGAGCGGTGGGTAATTACAGTGTTCCTATGCATTTATTTCGCGGCCCAGACGGATGGGTGATGGGCCGGCCCAGTTCGACCCTGTCGGTTGAGCGCCACGCAGATGGATTGGGCCGGGCGTGCTGGCAACTACACCTTCGAGCAGGCTGTGGCTGAACTCGGCCCACCGGACTGGCAAACCAAGCTCACGGACGGCTCGCGGGTTGCGGATTGGCTGACACGCCGCAGACGGAATGCAATTTACACCACCGGCGACTACGGGATTCCGGGCTGGCCCTCGATGCGCCGGGCCAAGCCGGGCCAGGCGCGCCGAATTATTTCCTGCGCGGGATCTTCGATCCCAACGGCCGATTGACCGCGGCGCGGGGAAATCCTTTACCGTTGAGTTTCTGCGCTTCCACTATGGCCGGGAACGTGATCTAATCGCAGCGATGAACGTGGCCGACAGCATCTGGAACAAGCTCACCCGCGTGGTCGTTTTTTTGTTGCTGCTCGCCGGTCTCCTGGGTATCGGCGTCTGGTATTTCCCGCTCATTCAAGAGAACGGGCGCAAGCGCAAGGAAATTGATCGACTCGACGAGATGGTGCGGAAGGAAAGGGAAACCAAGAAGCAACTCGAGGGCGATATCGACACGCTCCGAGACCCCAAAGCCGTTGAGCGACTCATCCGCAACCAGCTCCTCTATGCGCGGTCGAACGAAATCGTTATCCGCTTTGAGGAACCGGTTACGAATTCCGCCCCGCCCCGGTAGACCGGGATGTTGCCGTTAACGCCATTTGCGAGCGCCCCGTGCCGCGCCCCGTGCCGTTGGCCATTTTCATGTGCCGTAAACGATGTTCCCATTTGGCGAGCAGATCCGCCGGAAGAAAGATCGCGAAGCTCATACAAAACCAGCAAAATCGGTTCGAAAGCCCGGCCGGCCGCTACACGTTTCGGTATCAGAGCCCGTGCTGATTATGAAAAGCGGCTATTCAGGCCGGCCCATTTAGTCACCGGCTGATCCCGCTTTGAGAGATCACAAAGTCGCCCATTTCTGGGGTCCGTAGCACTGGTAGGTCCACTGAAAATAAATTTTGCTGGCATTGCCACCCGCCCATTTGAAGCTTTCAAATCCGGCGGTGGCTTGGCTCAGTTCTTCCAACCTTTATACTTGTAACGCTGCTTAAGCCAAGCGAAGTCCCGATCGTTGATTGCAGCGGATCTGCCGAAAGACGGATCCGTGTTGTTTTCCGCCGCCCGGGCATCTTGCAAAGTGAGGTTCTCAAGCCATTTGTGGCTTTCGACATGCCCGTCGAGAAAACTGATGGTGTTAGCGTTGAGATGGAAGGCCGCAACCGGATCAATCCATTGTCGGCCGATAGGGTCGATCACCCATGAACCCAAGTTGTGGTTGCGGGAATCCGGCTCTTCGATGAAGACCATTGAGCCGGCTGGATCTGGAACCCCTACAATTTTGTAAATTGGAGGCGTAGCCGAATTCCACACTTGGAGTGAACCATTCCAAAAGAAACCGCCCATGCCATCGGCTTTGGAGTAGCTGTCATAGGCCCAATGTTTGCCGGGCTGCCGGCGCTTGAATCGCAAGTCGCCGGGACAATGATAGGCGCCAGCCGCTTTACAATATGGCCAAAGCGGCCCCATGCTCAAACCTTTCTGCACCGCCTGGATGGCCTTCTCCTCGGTCATCCCGACGGCAATGTCGGGCGATGGCCTTGGCCAATATCCGCCCGCGAAGGTGTCCACTTTGGTCGTGGTGGTTCCATTGCTGTATGAAAACTCCGGACCCGCCATGCTGCCGTTGTGGTCGTCTGCGTACATCGTGAAGGCTAACTGAAGCTGTCGCTCATTGCTCTGACAGTAAGCGCCCGTCGCCTTCATCTTGGCTTTCGTCAAAGCCGGCAAAAGCATGGCGGCGAGAATCGCGATGATCGCGATGACCACCAGCAACTCAATCAGGGTAAATCCGCACCGGGTTGCGGGCTTGCTTGCAATGACGCGGCTAAGTCTTGTCTTCATGATTGATTGGTTTCAGATGCCAGTAAATTAGTATAGTTCGAGGTTTTGTAAACTATTTCGTTAGCTTCTCCGTGACCGTCGCCCATCTGCGGCAGTTTCATTGTGCTTTCTGCGATTTTGGCGGCATTGCATTGAGGATGTAGCCCATCAGATTTCGGAAATCCGCGTCCGGCATCTGCTCCAAGCCCTCGGGCATGACGGTCAACTCGCTCACGCGCAGCCGCTCGATCTCGCTTCGGGCGATGACTTCCTCCTTCGGCCCGGCGGCCAGTAGCTTGACGTGGGAAGCAGTGTCTTCGACGAGCCGGCCCGCCACGCTCCGGCCATCCTTGGTTTCGACTTCCACGCTTTCGTAACCTTTGCCGACGATCTGGTTGGGATCAATCACGTTGGCCAGCAGCGCGTCGAGACTGGCGCGACCTGAGCCGGTCAGGTCCGGCCCGACCTCCGCGCCTTCGCCGTGGAGTTTGTGACACGTGAAACACGTCTTCTGCGCGAGCGCGTGTCCCGCCGCCATGTCCGGCGGCCCGCCGCGCAAGATCATTTCCTGCTTCTCCGCGATGAGCTTCTGCTTGTCCACGTTCGCGGGACGGATCCGGCCGATGGCTTGCATCGCGCGCTGCCGAACGATGTCGTCCTTGTTCTGGCCCAGCCGCTGAACGGCACTCGCCGACAACTCGCCGGCAGAAATTTCCTTGGCTTCAATGGCGG
>JANOHH010000013.1:0-1606 GCA_031406395.1 Verrucomicrobiota bacterium
GCATCATTGATGAAGCGCGCCATGCCGACGCGATGAATCAGGTTGAAGTAAATATAGAGAACGATGGGAATCTGCGACTCGCGCCGGATGGCCGCAATGGTCGTCAACAGTTTTGGCGGCGTCGTGCCGGATTCCAGCCCGCGTTGCGCGGCGAGCTGATTCACCAACCCGTCGGCCAGCGGGTCGCTGAACGGCACGCCCAGCTCCAGAATGGCCACGCCTGCTTGATCGAACGCGAGTGCCAGTTGCCGCGTGGCTTCGAGATTCGGATCGCCCGCCCCGATATACACAACGAGGCCTTTCTGCTTTGCCTGTTTCAAGTCGGCGAACTTCTGGACGATTCGATTCATGTGGCGGGAATTGTTTCGGTGAGGGTGGCCGGTTGCAAGTTTGGAGTTTCGAGATTGCTCGGACCTACGCGGACTCATAACCCCAGAAAAACCATGCTCGACAGCCGGTTGCGCCCGAAATAGGTTCGCCCCGTGAAAAAGGATCGGCTGCACAACGCGCCGCCGATTATTGGTTAGGCCGCTTTTTATGCGTATCGGCGATGACGACAATTTCCTGTCCATTGATTCTGACCCGATGCTCGGTGGCTATACAACTTGTCGTTTTCAGGCCGCAGCGACTGCCTCTTCTGGCCGTCGATTTACCGCTTCTCATGACTGTGTCATGATGGACGCGTCTGAGCCGGTCAGAAAGCGTTTTGCCGAGTTTGCTGATCTTAGAACGACCCGGATCGAGATTCCCTTGACCGAGGGCGGTTGGATTCGCCTTGAGCGCGACAATCGAGGATACATAACTGTTCGCTATCGCATAGGCGGCTGGAAGGCTTCTGCTGCAATGGAGGGCGAGGTTCTCATTGAGGGAGAGTTTGCGAATAGCTTTTACCGAGAGTTTGGAGCATTAATCAAAGCGCAAGCATGAGTACAACGTGGCCTAAACGAGGATAGGCGAAACTCAGCGAACTGCATTGCCCGCCACCCAAACCAACCGCTATCGTCTTCAGATTCGGTTCGATCCGTGAAATCTCCGGCAGCTTCGCGGTAATCAATCGCGCTTAATCGCCCGTGGCTGCGACCGGCAGGCGCGGCGGTTTCAACTTGTGCTTCCATTCCGCCACCAGATCCCAAATTCAAATGCGGATAACCGGGCATCGCCCTAACGCACGGCGGATGCCGATCACGGTGGTAGGGTCGGCGCGCGGCGCCGACCTGCGCCGCGTAGTAGCGGCGCAACCCCTTTCGGAGAGATCGTTGAGGACGGGGAAAAGCGTTCCGGCCCTGCACGGGCGTAAAGCCCCGTGGGGGCCACGCCCCTTTACGGGGCCGACGGTCAGCGCAGCGCGCTGACCCTACCTGCCTCCGCGTTGGGCGCACCTTTGGGACGGGACTCTACAGCCCTTGCTCGGACGAGCATCGCATTGACTGTTGCCGTCGTCTTTCCCAGACTCCGGGGAATGAAACATCGGCTCCTGGCAGGCGGCACGGCGCAATCTTGAAATGAGTCACAGACTGCAAATCGTGCCCTGCTCGCGAAGTCCGCGGGAGGTCAGCCGCTTTCTCAACGTCAGCTATGGCATTTACAACGGCGACCCGCATTGGGT
>JANOHH010000025.1:0-4767 GCA_031406395.1 Verrucomicrobiota bacterium
CCTCGAATCGCGCAGGCAGGCGCGGGGCTCACGAATGCTCAAGTTAAGCTGGCAAAATTTCTCTCTGAGACGGTTGCGCGCCAACGGATAAGCGATTGGATGAACGAGGCGAGTAAAGCGGAGGCCAGTGACTGGAACTCAGCCTCCAATTCGTACTCGAAAGCGCTCAACCAGGCAGTCGAACTGAGTGATTCACGTTTGGAGGACGCGGCTCGCAAGGGGGTTGAGCGGGCGAAAAAGGGTATCGCGGCAATAATCAACAGAGTCCGGATGCAGGAAGAGGTGGCGAACTTGTTGAAAGCAGCCGCCGCCGCCATGGCGACAAACGGCTGGCGCGAGGCGACCAACTCATCCGGCGAAGCCAGCCGGAAAGCGCACGAACTCCAGAATACCGATCTAATCGCACAGAGCGGTAAACAATTGACGGATGCCCAGGAGGGATTAAAGAAGTGGAGCGCCGATCAAAAGGTGCGGGGTGAGGTCGGGGACCTAATCAGTAAAGGCCGACAGGCTGAGCAAGGTACTAACTGGGCTGTTGCCACAAACTCTTATGCTCAGGCAATCGTCAAAGCCAAGCAACTCGGCGACACCCTTTCGCATGATACCGCAAGCGCAGGGTTGGATCGCGCGCGTGGAAAAATAAAGGAGGAGTCAGAGCAAAAGGAACGGCAATCAGAAGTGGCGACTTTGATCAAGGCCGGGGAAGAGGCTGCGGCCAACAATAGTTGGGCGAGCGCAACCAATCATTTTTCCAAGGCTATGGAGAGGGCGGACAAGTCGCGGGATACGAAATTGTGGCAACAGGCGGACAACGGGTTGCGAGATGCTCGGGATAAATTGCAGGCGGAAATGAAGGAGGTGACACTAAAGAAGGAGCAGGCGCAGGCGTATGCGTCAGCGACCCGCGATTTCGCTCAGGGTAACTACGGGGCAGCATTGTCGTCGTGTGAGAAATACACCGAGGTCAACGCGGATTTAAAAACATTGGCTGTTCGCATCAGAGGGGAACAGAAGTTATTTGAAGAGGCGAAGCGGGATCCGGGTAACGATGATTATTCAGCCTTTGGTAAGTTGAATGATCCCGTCGTAATGAAAAAGCGCCCAGTTCAGGATCTGCTGCTGCAGGCGAACAGCGAGAAGGAGGCATTGGCAGAACTGCGGGACATGCGGAGTCAAACAAATTGGCCCAAGGTGCAGGCCAAATTGAGAGATCTTCCACCGGAAAATCTTTTGCGCAAAGCGCCCTTCGAAGATTTGCGAAAATGGGCGCAGAATGAGGCTACCAAACAAGAAGAAATGAGGGCAGCCCGGACCGCACAACTGAATAATGAACTCGAGTGTTTTAAGGTATGGTTTGGGTTGAGGAAAAAGGACAAGCAAATCTTGAATCCAAAAGGTTATCCAGAGGAGGGAAAGCAAGCGGACATCTTAAACGATCTTGGTGACGGGAAAAAAATCTATAAGGCGAACGCTATGCGGCTGCGAGATCAATACGAAGAACCGCTGGCGCCGGCTCTTGATAAAACTTTCAAGGATCTGATAAGAAAGATTGACGATTGGAATTAGCTCCATCCGATCCAGCGATCACGAATACGCCACAGTATGCCGACTGGCGGGTCAAGATTTGCCGGGAGTCGAACAGCCTCAGCTACTCCCTGATAAATTAAATCGGAAATAGGTGGACAGCTTTCGGTCAAACGATTACAAAGTGTTTGAAGTTGTAATTCCCGGTGCGAAACACAGTTATGAAGACCACTCTAACCAATCGCCGTGATGGGGCGGGCTGCTCCAGCTGCTTCGATTCCAAACTTATCGTGCTTGCGGTCGGGGCGATTTTTTCGTGCTACCCGGCGGGGGCGCAAAACCAGCCGCCCGGGGCGGAAGAGCCGGATGTCAATGCCCCGTGGCCCGCAGCTGAAAAGAAAGGGCTTTGGCAGAACAAGACCACGGAGCCAACCACCACCAAGACGACTGCCCCCGTCAAAGCCGGCCCAGCTCCGGCTAAAGCCAGCCCCCCCACTGATGGTCAGCCAAAGGCTGCCGCGACGGAGGCTTCGACTGCTCCCCCGTCGTTGCTGGCGGCACCCAAGGCCACCAAGCATCAGGTTGCGATTTCGGCGGACTTCTTCCTGGGGCAGGGGGACGTCACGTTGCCATTGGGTTTCTCCTTGTCCGCAGTTCCGGGCTTTGGAGGGTATACCCCGGAGGTGGCTGAGCCCGAGCGGGACGCGGTCTATACCGGTGGCACCATTTCTTACTCGTACGGTCAGTCTTGGTATTTCGACGTTGGATATTCCCAGGGTAATTCCAGCGGCCAGGTGGAGGTAGACTTGGGAATCCCCCTGCCCTCAAATTTCACAATCGATGAGACTGGGTATCAATTCTACGTGCGATACGTCCCCAAATCGCTTCGGGGCAAGCGACTTTCTGTTTACTATCGCGTGGGGGTGAACTATGTGGATTCGGAGCTTACCGATGAATTGACCATCCCGAACCTCGGCTTCTATCAGGAGAAAATCACGGCCACCGACATCTTGGGTAACGTGGGGGTTGGCGTGGGTTACCGTTTGTACGGGGTGAGCCGTTTCCGAATAGGTCTGCAAGCGGAGGCGGAGGTTTTTGGCGGTGTTCGGACACAAGATATCACCGAGAGCCTTGGCACTACCCCGCTGCCCGCCGTGACCTTGAATAACACGATCTACGGCGGTGTCGGTCGGGGAACGGTGCGGATGGAGTACCGCTTCGGTCAATCGGGTCTTTTGCGGGCGTTCGCTGATGTTGGCTTCAAAGTGATATTCACCCAGATCCAGTATCCCGATTCCGGCAACTATGTTGGGGACACTTACAGCGAATTGTTGTGGGGGCCCTACGCGAAACTGGGGATTAGCTATTCCTTTTAAAAAACCCGAATTTGGAGGCAGATCATGAACAAGAACTTGCTCGCTGGCACATTGATGATGGTTGGGCTTGCGCTCCCGACGCGAGCCGCGCTCGTATTCACGAATGTTACTCCCACCAACAGCATTCAAGTGCTGAATGCCGTGGCTTTCGATGGTGCCGGGACCTTCATGGCGGTGGGTGAGAACTCAACGGTGCTGACCGCCAAGTTTGTAACCGGTTCGACAAATTTTCTTTGGGTCCCCAGTGCCGTTCCCGGTTCGGCGTTGTCCTTGTTGTCGGTGGCGGCTTCCGGCACCAATCGGTTTGCGGCCGGCGGGGCCAATAACTTGGTTTTTTCCAGCACCAATGCCAGCACTTGGGAGCCAACCCCCAGCAATCCCTTTGGGCTGGTGGCCAACGTGCAGGGTCTGGCATTCAATCCCAATGCCAACCGCTTTGTGGCGGTAGCTTCGATCCCAAACATCAGCAGCGCGGGCACCAACCTGGCCCTGTGGTTGCCGTCGGTCCTTAACAATTCCGTTTTGATTGAATCCTTTCGTGGGGTGACGGCCCTGTCAGCGAACGGGTTTGCCGCCTGTGGTCGAGGGGGGGATATACGGATTTCTCTGGATGCGGGGACGACGTGGAATGCGAGTCGGACGTACACGGTGAGCGAACCGGAATTGTTTGGGATTGCGTCTGGTGGCGGGCAGATCCTGAGTGTCGGAGCCGCGGGGCGGGTGATGGTTTCCGCCAATGGCGTACTTTGGACTAACAACCCCAGCGCAGCGCCGATTGGGAATATCAATAACGCCGTGGCCTATACGGGCATTGACTCCGGAAATGAGTTTATCGTGGTTGGCGATGGAGGGCGAATCTTAACGGGCACGAATGCGAGTCCCGGCGACTGGAAGACCAACGCCACTTTCAGTGGGAATTTGCGCGGGGTTGCGTTTGCCACCAGCGGCATCATGAAAGGGGTCGCCGTGGTCGTGGGGGATGGCGGAACCGTCATTCTCGGTGGCACACCGCCGCCCGCACCAACTAACGCGACGAACCAAACCGTTTGCTCCGGTTCAGGCCCTATCAATTTAAGCGTAAATTTGAATACGAATGGTTTCCCGGTGGGGACGCTGGTCGTGGATTGGTTCAATGCGAATGGCGTTTTGGTGGCGACGAAAGCAGCCAACACCGTCAATTCCTATGTGCCCACGAACACGATTCCGGATGGCGGAAACTACGCGTCGAACTTTGTTTACAATGCGAGAGCCCGCGACCTAAGAACCGGATTCACCAGCCCCAACTTACCCGTGACGTTTACCATCAACCCACGGCCGACCTCCACGACAAGCGTCACCGGCGCAAACCCGATTTGCAGCGGAGAGGCGACTGAGGTGCGGGTGCGGCTGACGGGGATTGGGCCCTGGACGTTCACTTGGTTGTCCAACGGGATTCCTGTGATCACCAATACTTGCTCGCCGAATCGGACCAATACGCTGTCCGTTACGCCGCTTGATCCCAACCCCAGCCTGGCTAGTGACACGGTTTATGCGGTGACCAACCTGTCGGACTGCTCAACGGGATGTGCGGCAGATCCGTTGGTGGATATGATCAACAACTCAGTGATTACCATTTTTCCTCCGGTGGTGGTCAATGCGGGGTTGGATCAGCCGGTGTGTTCGAGCAGTCCGAATGTGGTTCTGGCGGGTAGCGTGACGGGTGGCGCGACTACGGGAACGTGGAGTGGCGGTGCGGGGACGTTTAATCCGAACGCCACGACGTTGACTGCGACGTATACGCCGAGCGCGGGTGAAATTGCCAATGCGCCGACGAATGTGACGTTGACGTTGATTTCGGCGGACCCGGCGGGGCCGTGTCCGGCGGTGA
>JANOHH010000836.1:0-4161 GCA_031406395.1 Verrucomicrobiota bacterium
CCGGATTACCCAGGCCCACGCCGCTTGGCTTTTACCCTGATTGAATTACTGGTGGTGATCGCGATCATCGCCATCCTTGCGGCCATGTTGCTGCCCGCGTTGTCCAAAGCCAAGGACAAGGCGGCCCGGACTAATTGCGTCAATAATAACAAACAGTTGGGGTTGGCGATGCACATGTATTCCACGGACAACATAGAATTTCTGCCGTACCCAAACTGGGGAGGGCCAAATACTGCCAACGGCAAGCCGGGGCCGGGCTGGCTTTACACACCAGAGGGAGGGGGGCCTCCCAATCTGACCTCAGCTAAGTACACCAACAACGCGGTTGCCGCTTACAAGACCGGCCTCTATTACGAGTACATGCCCAATCCCAAGACCTACGTTTGCAGCTTGGACACCAAGAGCAAGTACTACAAGGACCGGGCCAACAAGCTCTCGACCTACATCATGAATGGCGCGGTCTGTGGCTACAACGACAACCCCTTTCGCAGCGCAAAGATTACCCAGGTTTGGAGTCCGTTGTGTTTCATCCAATGGGAGCCGGATGAAAACTTGGGCAGCCCACCCATTGGCGACTTTGCCTACAATGATGCGAGCAGTTTTCCCAACAAGGACGAAGGGGTTGGGCGGCTGCACACCAAGGGTGGCGTTGTGCTCGCGGTGGGGGGGCACGTTCAATTCATTGACTTCAACACCTTCGTCCGCGAACAAAACAACCCCGTCAAGGGGTTGTTTTGGTGGAGCCCTTGGACCAAAGACGGACGCTGAATGACCGGTGGAGCGGTAGGAAAAATAGGATTCTTGACCGGTAACCAAAGTGCATTCGAAGCGCCGAGGCAATTTCCGGTCGTAGGAAGTTCGACAATTGCTGACGCGGTCGCCACCCATTGTGCGGCGCTCAGCAGCCCGAAGGCGCAGGCTGGGGTTGTTACGTTCCGACGGAAGGCAAGAAGCCGGGCCGCACGATTGAACTGAACTTCAAGCTGGAACCGCGCGTGGTGGTTGGCGAACAACGGAAGTAGGGCAAAGCCGCCGGGTCCCAAGGCCCGCTGGTCCTCGCCCCGGATGCAGCGCCGCTGGCCGATATGAATCAGCCGCTCCCAACCCAAGGCCGACCTCGCCGCACTCGCGATCATACCCGAAACCGCTATTGGCAAACTCCAAACGTGGCTCGCTGCGCAAGTTTTGCAGGTAAACACCGCCGCACAAGCTTGGCCGCTGCGCTCCGAAGTCACGACAATCGTCTGCGCTACCTTGCGGGCATCATGATTGTGGTGGTGTGGGCGGTTTTAGCCGCTTGATGACTTTTGCAACCTCGGCGCGCGCCATCACCACGTCGGGGTCGCGTTGCAAGGCAGCATAGTAATGGCCGGAAAAACCTTCGCCGTTCTCCGACGCGACCAAGAGCCGGCGAGTTTGTTTCACCAGCTTCGCCCCGTTCGCCGTGGTCAACGGCGTTTTCTCTTCGAGGGCTTCATCCATCGCGACAATCAGTTGCGAAAACGGCTGCAGCCAGGTGAACCAGGCATCGCGGGCGAGCAGTTGCAGAAAGTGGCTTGGCGATTGGATTTGGCCGACCGTCGTCTCGTAACTGATGCGCTCTGAATCCACCAGTGCTTTGTGCAGGGCGAGCAGGGCCAAGCGAAGCGCGGACAATTGGTCTCGCGTCTGTTCGCGTATCGCAGAAGATTTGGTTGGGCGTCTGGCGTTCATTTGGTCCTCGAGTTTTCCATCCATGTGCTCGAGTCGAGCGCATGACAGGTAGTTCATAGTTCATTTTCATTCGGAGCGCGAGCTTCGGAGACCCCGACGTCTCTACCCAATCCCACCCCGGGCGGGGGCGGGGCGAATGAAATCACTTTCTGCCTGCTTCGCTGGAATTCAACTTGCGCCGCGGCCCGGGACCGGCGCTTCAATTACGCCCAGCCCGGCACGGCGATGTCGGTCATCAACAAGAGACCGGGCAGGGCATTCAAAATGCGGGGCGCGGCATTCACCAGCGCGGCGACGGTGGCGCCGTCCCCGGCTACCCCACCGTTAATCACCAGGTTGAGCGGCGGCTCGCCTCCGATCTGGCAGGCGTCGTGTGGGTTGGGTGCGTCGAGGTACATCTTCAGATCGAGGGTAAGGCAGACCGTGCCATCCACTTTGCCCGTGGCGGTTTGGTGCAGGCCGCAGCACTGGCCTTTCTTCACCTCGACGTAGCGCGTGCGAATGGCGTGGCTCGCCACCATCGCCTTGCCGGTTTCGACCAACTCGCTGAGTTTCCAGCCGAGGCAATGGGCGATGAGCGCGGCGGACTCCTGCAGGCCCGCATGCCCGGCGCGGCCTTCCTGGAAGAGCCGCTCGAACTCGGCCGGTGTGAGGCCGCTGCCGATTTTTTTCTGCAGCGATCCGCGGCGCGTGGCGGCGTTGACGACGCGCTGCACATGAACCGCGTTGACGTTGCGGCACACCCCGGTCAGGCAGACCGGCAATACATCCATAACAAAGCCGGGATTCACCCCCGTGCCCAGCAAGCGCGCGCCCCCATCCTTACAGGCTTTGTCGAGTTTTACGGCGAGGGCGGGTTCACGCAGTTGCGGAAACAGCAGTTCTTCGCACGAGGAGACCACGTTGATGCCGCGGCGGACCATGGGCTCAATTTGCGGAAACGCGGCGCTGACCTTGGAGACGGCGGTGTGGAAAATGATGTCGGGCTTGATTTTCGCGATCAGTTCGTCGAGCGAGCGATGGACTTTGGCGTTGCGGATGGATGGGTCGCCGGTGATTGCGGCGAGCGGCTTGCCGATCTTGTCGGCATCAATATCGATCCCGCCGACAATTTCCACCCACGGTTTCGTGGCCGCGAGCTTCAAGGTCTCGATGCCGATGGGGCCGAGGCCGAACTGGGCAACTTTGATTTTTTTCATGGAAACTCAAGCGTTGTGCCTGATTGGCGAATGGCGAAACCAACCGTGAGGATTTTCTGTCGGAACGACTGGTAGTGCAAGTCGGATGTCCCATTGTGTCCCCATGAAACTGGTCAGTTTATGGCTGTAATGAAATAGGAGGCGGCACGCCCGGTGGGGTTGTGAGATTTTGCTCCAGCTGTTGCGGTGTCACCTCTTGCTCCCAACGGCTGATGACGACCGTGGCGACGCCGTTGCCGATCAGATTAGTCAGGGCGCGAGCTTCGCTCATGAAGCGATCGATCCCCACGAGCAAGGCGAGGGACGCGATGGGTACACTCGGAACCGCCGCCAGTGTCGCCGCCAGCGTCACGAATCCTGCACCAGTGACGCCGCTCGCCCCTTTCGACGTGATCATCGCGATTACCAGCAGGCTGAGCTGTTGCTGCAAATCGAGCGGTGTGTTGGTGGCTTGCGCGAGAAACACGGCCGCCATGGTCATGTAAATATTGGTGCCATCGAGATTGAAGCTGTAGCCGGTGGGATGACCAATCCGACAGTGGACGGAGCGCAACCGAGCCGCTGCATCTTCTCGATCATGCCGGGCAGCGCGGTTTCCGAGGAACTCGTGCCAAGGACAAGCAGTAATTCTTCCTTGATGTAGGCAATGAAACGGAAAATGGAAAACCCGCTGAGCCACGCAATGGTCCCCAGCACCACGAGGACGAAAAGCATGGCCGTCGCGTAAAAGCAGGCCATCAACGCCGCCAGCTTATTCAGCGCGCCGAGGCCATAGCTCCCGATGGTGAAACCCATCGCGCCGAATGCGCCGATGGGCGCGGCCTTGACCACAATCTTCAGCACGCCAAAAAAGACCTGCGAGCCGTATTCGATGACGTGCAACAGTGGTTGGCCGCGTTCACCCAGGCCGGCGATGGCAAAGGCGACGAGGATCGCGCTGAGCAGCACCTGCAGCAGGTCGCCGGAGACGAACGCGCCAAAGAAGGTCTTGGGGATCACGTTCAGGAGAAAGTCCACGGTGCTCAGAGTGTGCGCGTTGTCCGTGTAGGTTTTCGCAAAATCCGGATCGAGTGTGGCGGGAGCGATGTTGAAACCCGCGCCGGGCTTCAGGACATTCACCACGACCAACCCGATGAGGAGCGCGAAGGTGGAAACGACTTCAAAATAGAGCAGAGTTTTGCCCCCGATGCGCCCGAGCTTTCGGAGATCACTCATCGAAGCAATGCCGTGGACAACGGTGCAGAAGATG
>JANOHH010000053.1:0-9547 GCA_031406395.1 Verrucomicrobiota bacterium
GACGGTGGGATTCGGAATCAGGCCCGGATTGCTGGACGTGGCGGTGACGGTGAGCGTCTGCGCTTCGTTCGTCGCGCCGGAAGTGATGCCGGTGAGATTGACCGTCTGCAAACCTGCGCTTTCATTGATGGTGGTATTGGCCAAGGCATTGAGCGTGGGTAATTGGTTGCCTACCGGAACGGGAACGGTGAATAGCGTCTCGTTGGAAAAGTCGCTTTCGAGCCCGGAGCTATCGAGGGCCGTGGCCCCAAAATAATACGTCGCCCCTTCGATCAGGCCAGCAATACTGGCATTGGTGACGTTGCCGACTTGTAGGGAATTGGTGTAGCTGCGGCTGGTTGGGCCGTAATAGACTTTGTAGGCCACTACGCTCGCATCCGGGGATGGATCCCAAGCGAGAGTAACACTGCCAGCGTTCAAGCTGGAAACAGAAGTTAGGGTTGAAAGAATTCCGCACAGAATTGAAGTGAGAGCTGTGATCCTCTCCCGAATACGACTTCCATGATACAACATACTGCGACCACCCACGCAGAAAGATTGCCAACGAAATTCTGATCGCTATCACGCTGGGGCATGTTGGGTAAAGCCGGAGACCGATTTGGGTTTCTGCAGCTTGCTCGCAACGGTTAATGAAGAACTGCTCGCTTAGTTTCGCGCGCGCAGTTTTAGCGCCGGCGCCAGGGGATCGTCCCGAGGGATGCGACTTATGAGCGGACAATTTGTCCAAAACACGCCCCCGGGGTTCGGCCGGGAAATGGAAAAGCCGATATAAAAGTTGGAAGTTGGAGCGGCCTTGCAATTTTCAAACATCCCAGTTCGCGTCCGTGATATTCGTTGTCATTGGGCGGGAGGGGGGAATCTTCGCCTTGTCTTTCTGTTGTGTGTCGCTGCAAAATAATCCCTTCCCGTTCGCGTCCGCATTTGACAGAGCGCCGCGCACACCACTACTCTGCCGCGAGCTTCCACGCGCAAACTCCGTGGGGCCCTAAATATTGTGGCTGAGAAAGACGATTATCTCGTAGACATGCTGACCGATCTAGGGTTCGTGACCCCGGAGCAAGTCGCGCAGGCGCACCAGGAAGCTCAATCCGCTGGCGTGGGAGCGGTGGATTACATGGTCGCCAACAAGATGGTGCGCCCGGAGGATGTCACGCAGGCCAAGGCGGCACATTTCGGCGCCGAGGTGGTGCAACTCTCTGCGATGCAGATCGAGGATGGCGTGATTGAAGCGATCCCGCGCCACATTGCCAAGAAATACCGGGTCGTTCCTGTCTACAAGCATGAGGGCACGCTCACCGTTGCCATCGCGGATCCCTCCGACCTCGCCACGATTGATTCGCTCACCCATCTGCTCCATACGGAAATTGTTTTGCAGGTTGCGTCCGAGCCAGACATCGAGGCGGCGCTGGGTAAATACTACGGCGGGCGGGGCGACTCCGTGGTGGATCACATGATCCAGGAGATCACCAAGGGTGAAGTCGAGATTGCGATGCCGCAAGGAGACATCGCCGGGGGTGGGGACGGAAATGTCGTGGAAGGCGATGCGCCGCTGATCCGCTTGGTGAACCAGATTATCACCGACGCGTTCAAAATGCGCGCGTCGGACATTCACCTCGAACCGCTCGCGAAACGATTCCGGTTACGCTACCGCATTGATGGGATGATGCATGAGATGAAAAGCCCGCCGAAGCGGCTGCAGCCATCCATTATCGCGCGGTTGAAAATTCAATCCAATATGTCCATCGCGGAACATCGCATTCCGCAGGACGGACGTATCCAGACCAATGTCGGCCCCAACAAACTGATCGATTTGCGGGTATCGTGTCTGCCAACGAACCACGGTGAATCTATCGTGATGCGTATTTTGGACAAGGAAGGGTTGCGGGTCGGTTTGGCGGAACTGGGCTTTTTGTCGGACGACCAACAAGTCATTGAAAAGCTGATCAGTCTGCCGGACGGCCTATTTCTGGTTACTGGGCCGACCGGCTCAGGGAAGACCACGACGCTTTATTCGTGTCTCCATTTTATCAACCGGCCGGATCGCAAGATCATTACCGTCGAGGATCCGGTGGAATATGTTCTGGCCGGAATCAATCAGGTGCAAGTCAGCGAAGCCGTGGGCCTGACTTTTTCCGGAGCGTTGCGGGCGATTCTGCGGCAGGCGCCCAACATCATCATGATTGGGGAGATTCGTGATATGGAGACGGCATCCATTGCCATCAATGCCTCCCTCACAGGTCACTTGGTTTTCTCCACGTTGCACACCAACGATGCCCCCGGGGCCGTGACGCGTTTGATTGATATCGGTGTGAAGCCATTCCT
Source organism: Verrucomicrobiota bacterium (assembly GCA_031406395.1). GTDB lineage: Bacteria > Verrucomicrobiota > Verrucomicrobiia > Limisphaerales > JADLHS01 > JADLHS01. Next base: position 2,323 of record JANOHH010000053.1, read on the forward strand.
CGTGGCCTCATCCACCCGCGCATTGCTGGCGCAACGGCTGGTACGAAAAATTTGCAAGAAGTGCGGCGCCGCCTGGGTGCCGCCCGACGCGGAACTCAAAGCGCTGGGGATTGATCCAGCGAATACCCCGGAAGCGACCTACCGGAAGGGCAAGGGCTGTGAGAATTGTTCAAATACCGGTTGCCGCGGGCGGATGGGGATTTTTGAAGTGTTCGTCATCGATGACGATGCCCGAAAGCTGATCTACGACAAGGTGCCGACTTCCGTCCTGCGGGCCCGGGCGCGGGAGATGGGCATGCGCACCTTGCGCGAGGATGGCGTGCGGAAAGTCATCGCCGGGCTGACCACGCCCGATGAAGTAATTCGCGCGACCGTGGGTGACGATAATTAAGTGGCTTTGTCCAATCGATAGAACCGGAGATTTTTAGCATGGCATATTCGATGTCCGATTTGTTGCAGTTGGTGGTGTCGGAAGGCGCTTCCGACCTGCACATCCGCGTGGGGGTGTCGCCGACGATTCGGGTGCATGGCATTCTGCATCGTGTGGAAGGTCCATTGTGTCGGCCGGAGGATACGGAGGAGTTGATGCGCAGCATTACGTCTGAAGATCACATCCAGCATGTGCGGGAGCGCGGTGGGGCGGATTTTGGTTTCGCGTTTGGCGAGATGGCGCGGTTCCGCGTGAGCGTGTTCAAGGAGAAGGGGAATTTCGCCATGGTGCTGCGGCAGATTCCCAGCAAATTGCTCACCATGGAGCAAATTGGCATTCCGCCCTCGGCGAAGGAACTACTCTACAAGCCGCGCGGCATGGTGCTGGACACGGGGCCGACTGGTTCGGGCAAGACTACCACGCTGGCCACGATGCTCAATATCATCAACGAAGAGCGTGACGACGCGCATATCATCACGATCGAAGACCCAATCGAGTATTACCACAAACACAAGAAAGCGCTGGTGACCCAACGCGAGATCGGCGTGGATGTGCCTAATTTCGCTGAAGGATTGCGGCGCGCCTTGCGGCAAGACCCAGACGTGGTGCTGGTCGGTGAAATGCGCGACTTGGAAACCATTGAAGCCGCTGTTACGGCCGCCGAAACGGGCCACTTGGTTTTCGGCACCTTGCACACCACCGGGGCCGCCAAGACCATTGATCGTCTGGTGAACGCCTTTCCGGCGAACCAGCAAGAAACGATTCGTATCCAGCTTTCGACGGTGCTGGTGGCGGTGATTTCACAGTTATTGCTTCCCCGTGTGGACAAGCCGGGGCGCGTCGCTATTTTTGAGATCATGGTGAACACGCCCTCCATTGCCGCGCTTATTCGTGACAACAAGACCTTCCGACTCCAGTCGGACATCCAGACGGGCGCTAAATACGGCATGGTAACGTTGGACAGTTTCCTCTTGGAAAAATACATGGCCGGCCTGATCGCGCGTGAGGAGGTCATCACCAAGGCGCAGGACGCGATTACGATCCAGCAGAAGTTGCAGGAGTTGGAACTGGCCCAAGCGGTTGGCACGGATGGCAAGGGTTGACGCGAAACGAATATGGGCGAAGAAATTTCAAACCCGCTGTTGTCGCTCGTCAAGGAGCAGGGGCTGATTGACGACCTGCAGTACGAGGAAGTGGCTGGCGAAGTGAAGCGGAGCGGCACGCCGGTGTTCCAGGCGCTGCAGAACTTCGGGATCATGGACGCGGACGCCATTTTGCAGGCGATGGCAAATCATCTCGGCACCGAGGTGGTCGCGCTGCGCGACGTCGAGTTGCCGAAAGACGCCTTGGCTGCGGTGCCGGCGAACACAGCCAAAATGTATCGTTGTCTGCCGGTGGGATTCAGCGACGGCATGTTGCGCGTGGCTTTCGAAGACCCCCTCGATCCGCAGCGCGTGGATGAACTCGCCTTTGTCGCCAAGCGGGAGGTGCAGGTCGTGGTCGCCCACCCGGCGGAGATCCAGGCGGGGTTGGACAAGTACTATGGCGAAGAGGTTGGCGGGGATGTCGCCGCAATTCTCAAGGAACTCGGTGGGGACGAGAAGATCGCCGAAGAATCAATCGTGGCAACGGAGACGGATGACGAGACCCTTATTGCCGGTCTAGCAAACGAAGCTCCGATCGTACGCTTTGTGAATCTGGTCTTGTTCCAGGCGGTCAAGGATCGTGCGAGTGACATTCACTTCGAGCCGTTTGAGACCGAGTTTCGCATCCGGTATCGCGTAGATGGCGCGCTGTATGAAATGTCACCGCCGCCGAAACACTTGGCCCTGCCGGTGGTCTCGCGCATCAAGGTCATGGCGAACCTGAATATTTCCGAGCGGCGTCTGCCGCAGGACGGTCGGATCAATCACAAGCTGGGTAATAAGGAGATCGATCTGCGGGTATCCACCTTACCCACGCAATTTGGGGAGTCCGTCGTGTTGCGCGTGTTGGATCGTAGCTCGGTGAATCTGGAGTTGGAGTCGCTGGGCTTTCCGAAATACGTCCACGACTTCGTGGCCGAAGTCATCCAGCGGCCCAATGGTATTTTTGTTGTGACGGGCCCAACGGGTTGCGGCAAGACCACCACCCTCTACTCCTGTTTGCGCCGGGTTAACACGATCGATTCGAAATTGCTGACGGCGGAGGATCCGGTTGAGTTCGACATCGAAGGCATCATGCAAGTGGCGATCAATGACGCATTGGGGATGACCTTCGGGAAGGCGCTACGCTCGTTTCTGCGCCAGGACCCGGACATCATTATGGTCGGGGAAATGCGCGACCTCGAAACTGCGCAAATCGCGATTCAAGCCTCACTCACGGGACACTTGGTGTTGAGCACCCTGCACACGAATGACGCCCCGGGCGCCGTGACGCGTTTGGTGGATATGGGCTCCGAGCCGTTCCTGGTTTCTTCGACTTTGATGGCGGTGTTGGGACAACGGTTGGTGCGAAGGGTTTGTAAAGATTGCCGGACGCCGTTCGAACCGACGGAGGCACAACTGGCGCTGCTCAATCTTTCGCCCCATGACCTGGGCGACAAAGTATTTTATTACGGGCGGGGTTGTTCCACCTGCAACGATACTGGGTACAAGGGGCGTAAGGGCATTTATGAATTGCTGGTTTGCAGCGATACGATCCGCTCAATGATTACCGAGCGCGCGCCGACCATCGTTTTGCGCCAGAAAGCCGTTGAATTGGGAATGGTCACGTTACGTGAGGACGGCTTGCGCAGCATCTTCGACGGTGATACAACTATCGAAGAAGTCATCAAATACACCTAAGCCGAAACCGTTATGCCGAAATACAGTTACGTGGCGATGGATCAGAAGGGGAAGGAGCAGAAGGGGACCATCGAAGTTGCCAGCCAAAACGAGGCGATCAGCCGCGTAAAGGAGATGGGACTGTTCCCGACGAAGATTGTCGAAGTGGACAAGGCGAAGGAGAAGTCGGGGAAGAAAGTCGCCGCTGGAGGCAGGCCTGGCGCCAAAAAGAAAAAAGGCGTCAACCTCAACATTAAGATACCCGGTTTGGGGGGCGGCGTTAAGTCCAAGGTGCTGACCACGTTCACCCGTCAATTGGCCACGTTGGTGGACGCCGGCCTGCCTTTGCTGCGCGGCATGCGGGTGCTGCAAAAACAGGAGCGCAGTCCGGTGCTTAAATCCATCCTCGATGACCTCTCGCTCGCCATCGAAGGCGGTAGCACCTTTTCTGAGGCCTTGGCGCAACATCCGAAGGTTTTTAACCGGTTGTATGTGAACATGGTCAAGGCCGGAGAACTGGGCGGAGTCTTGGAAGTGGTGCTGAACCGCCTCTCTGAGTTCCAGGAAAAGGCGCAAAAGATCAAGGGCAAGGTGGTTGCCGCCATGTTTTATCCAGTGGCCGTGATGGTGGTGGCCGTAGCCATTATGGGCGTCTTGGTCGTGATCGTGATTCCCAAATTCAAGGAAGTCTTCGCCGGCTTGGGTGAGGGGCGACCGTTGCCGGCCTTCACCCGCTTTGTTATGGGCGTCAGCGACGCGGTCCGAAACAACATCATTGTGACCTCAATTTCCGTCGCGGCGGTGGTGATCATCTTTCTCCTGTTTATCAAAACCAAGTTTGGTCGGTACGTCTGGGATAAATTCAAACTTAAAGTGCCCGTGATCGGCCCGGTGGTCAGCAAGGTGGCCATCTCCCGTTTCACCCGTACGCTGGGCACGCTGGTGAGCAGCGGGGTTCCGATCTTGCAGGCGTTGACCATCGTTCGGGAAACGGCGGGCAATGTCATCATCGCCAATGCCGTCAACGCCGTTCATGAAAGTGTAAAGGAAGGCGAAACTATCACGGCCCCGTTGGAAGCATCTGGGGTCTTTCCGCCAATGGTGATTTCAATGGTGGACGTCGGTGAACAGACTGGCGCGCTCCCGGAGATGATGATGAAGATCGCCGACAACTTCGACGAGGAAGTCGACAACGCCGTGGCCGCCATGACTTCACTCTTGGAGCCAATCATGATCGTCTTCCTGGCCGTCATCGTTGGCAGCATTGTGATTGCGATGTTCCTTCCATTGATTGACTTGATGAATGGCATGGGTGGCGATGGTGGGGACAAGGAATAGTCCCTCGGTCGTGGGTTGTTTGGGCCGGGTTCAATCCCTGCGTTGCCTCGATTCGGTGATGTGAGTGAAATCTCAAAATAATTGTTGACCCCAGACTATGTTCAAGTGTAAATACAATGTAGTTACATTGCATGGGCGAATTAATTACAACTGACCCGAAATGGAGTTCGATTGGAACAATCCGCCCTTTGAAATTGGCAGTTCTTTGAATCAGCGGGAGATAGAAGAGTCTTTTGAGGATCCGTTCGCGATTCGATTGCTTCCGGACTCTCAAAGATTTGCGGTTCAGGCGCGGTTCTTCAATCTGGGCGCGGCCGCCGGCGGTGATGGAATTTTTAGTGTTTACCGCACGAATGGGAAGCAGATCCGCGTGATTTACTCGCGGCCATTTCAGCCTGAAGAGCGTTTCTTTTATCAACGGAAGCTGGATCAAACTTTGTCGCCGTAAGTTGGTTGGCAATGGAATGACTGAGTCGGCAGCCACTTGGAAAATTGAAGATGCGCACGATCGCAAATTGGGAAGAAGTGCCGATCTTCGACAGCGAGGCATCGGAGGCGGATTTTTGGTCGGAGAACCGTCCGGATTTGCGGTTGATGGAAGCGGCGGTGGCGAGCAGCAGCGAGGTCTCCGAGTCGGTGACCATTACGCTGCGGATTGATCCGCGGATGTTGGCGCGCATCAAGCGCCTCGCGCGGGCCCGGTATCTGAATTATCAGAGCATGATTAAGCAGTGGTTGAGCGAACGCATGGAAAACGAATTGCGCGAGCGCTGACGATCAGGAAAAAATGAAAACAGAAAATTCCCTTTCTACCAACCGTCGCCCGCCTTTGCTGCGGGGCTCCGGCGCGGACAGGCGAGCCTTCACGCTCGTGGAAATGCTCGTAGTCATCGCCGTCATCGGTACGCTCGCGGCGATGATTTTTCCGGCCTTCGGCATGATCAAGCGTCGCGCGAGCATCCAGAAGGCGCAAACCGAATTGAAATTGATTGCCTCGGCCATCACGGACTACAAGCATCAATATGGGCATTACCCTCCCGACCATCCGGGGGATCCGGCCACCAACGGTCTCTATTTTGAACTCCTCGGCACGGTGCAGCAGGGACTGTACTTCGAAACGAAGCACGGCGATGCCCGGATTCTGGCTACGGACGTTCCGATTCGATTCGGGCAGGGCGGCTTCGTAAATTGTTCGAAGGGCGGTGGCGATGACAATGCCCAGGCTGCGAAGAAATTCCTGGTCGAGTTAAAGCCTACGCAATTCGACGAGATCGCTCCGGGCATTCGGCTTTTGGCCTGTTCCGTGAAATGGCCGGACAATGACCCGAGCGTTCCCGACATCAATCCTTGGCGTTACGTCTCAACCAAGCCGCCCAACAATAGTGGTGAATTCGATCTTTGGGTGGATATCATCGTCGGCGACAAGACTAACCGTATCAGCAACTGGAGCGATAAACCCCTGATCGTCCCATGAGTGTCAAGCTTCTCGATGCGGGGAACGGTCGAAGGTCGCGGAGTGGGGAGCCAGCGCCTGACAGGTCCTCGGCGGTCGCCGCTCGCCGCTCGACCCGGCTGGCGGTCGTCTGGCAGGATAGCGCCTGGTTCCCAACCGTGGGTCATTTTTATCCGTCCTCGCCGCGGCGGCTTAGCTGGCCGGTTCAAATCATCACTGATATCACTGGATGCTTGGTTCGTGCTCCCTTAACCATCAAATTATGAAAACCTCCCCCGCACATACCCGTCGCCTGTTTCAGGGCTGCCGCGCCGTAGCTTTGGACCGAAGGCGGGCGTTTACGTTGATCGAACTGCTCGTCGTGATCGCCATCATTGCCATCTTGGCGGCGATGTTGTTCCCGGCTTTGGCGACAGCGAAACGCAAGGCCCAAGTAAAGCAGGCCACCATGGAAATCAACAATCTGGTTCTTGCGATCAAGGAGTATGAATCCTTTTACAGTGGTCGCTTTCCGGTGATCCCGAGCGCCCTAAAATACGCCGCTGCAGCTCCGCCCCCGACCCGCGACGTCACCTTTGGGCCGGCGCTGGGCAATGCCTATTCCACGAATGCCCCGATTATTGCGATTCTCATGGATGCGGCGGAGGTTCGTGACGCCGGCAACGTCCCGGCTGTGCTTTCCAATCATCAGCTCAACCCCCAACGCCACGCGTTGCTCAACGCCAAGAAGGCCAACCAGACCCTGGTTACTGACGCCCCACCGGGAATTGGTTCGATTGATGGCGAATACCGTGATCCATGGGGTACGCCGTACGTCATCTCTTTCGATCTCAATTACGATGAAAGCGTGGCGGATGAGTTTTACAGTCTGGCCACCGTTTCCGCGAGTCCGAGTGATCCGAATCAGGGGTTGGTGGGATTGACCAAGAAAAACAACCTCTTTCAGCACAACGGCCAATTCATGATCTGGTCGTACGGGCCGGATAAGAAGGCTGATAAAAACCCCGGTGATGCACCGGAACTCAAGGCCAACAAAGGCGTCAACAAGGACAACGTCCTCAGTTGGCAGTAATCTAGTGAAAACTTTGGTCCTTCCAGGTCGGGACGGCCGCCATGGCGCCGTCGCCGCGCTGCTCCGACGTGACGCCGATGATGCGCAGCCTGCCTTGCTGCTGGCCGTTGATCGCCGCGCCGACCGAC
>JANOHH010000089.1:0-1539 GCA_031406395.1 Verrucomicrobiota bacterium
CTGAGCCGGACGACTAGACCAAAAGTCGGGCGAGCGATTCTCCCTCTCCCCCGCGGAGGGGGAGAGGGCCGGGGTGAGGGGGAGATTCCAACCAGTCGGTTTGTTTTCGAGAAACCCCACACCCTGCCCACTACCCTTCGGAAGGGGAGAGGGATTACAACTTGGTCGGCTCATAGTGCAACCTGCAGTTTCCACAGGGAGTTTAGTTTTCAGAGCTGACGTGTTCATGATAATCCTTTCGGTGGCTGGCTTCGCTTAAAGCAGTTTCCGGAGATGTTCAATGGAGCGACCCGCCTGCTCGACGGTGCCGCATTCGACCGAGAATACGATGTCCCGCTTCGCCTTGCGGCAAAGTTTGATCACACGCGCCCAATCAATGACACCGTCGCCGCACGCGCAACCGACCGGCGTGCCGGTAACCTTGCCGCGCTCGGAGGAGGATTGCTGGATCGAAATGTCCTTGGCGTGCAAGTGCACCAAGCGACCCACGACGCGTTCCAGCCACTTGTAGGGGTTTTCGCCTCCGAGATAGCTGTTGCCGGTGTCGAAGTTGATGCCGATGGCCGGACTCTTGACGAGCTTGTAGATCCGGTCGAGACCCGCCGGCGTCTTGCTGTATTGCTGGTGGCACTCGATCCCAATGGCGATGCCGCGGGGCTCAGCGACTTTGGCCGCCTCCATCAACGTGTAGCGCATCAGCACGTGGTCCTCGGCTTCGGTGGTCCACGGCTGTTTCGGACCTTCGTCGGTGTTCACCACCGGCGCGCCACACTCGGCCGCAAAGCGGATGGCTTGCTTGAGATATTCGACGCCGATCTCGGGCTTGGTGATGGGCGTATGTGCTGAGAGGCCAGACAACTTCACGCCGGCCTGGGCGCACGCGCGCTTGAGACGCAGCGGATCGTCGAACATGGAAACACTGTGGAAATAGCCCGCCTCGCTGAGCAGTTCGCGGCCGAGATGGACCATGGGCTCGACGTATTCGTAGCCCAGCGCCGCGGCTTTCGCGACGCCCCACTCGAAGGACTTGTCATCGTGACGGACGAATTCGAGGTTGATACCGATTTTGATTTTAGCCATGGCGATGGAGGTTTGATGGTTAATGGTTGAGAGATTTCAAGGAGTTGATTCGCGCCAGCGTCGGGCACGGGTTTCGAGGGTTTCGGTGGATTTTACTTCAGGATAAAGCAGCACGAGGTAACGCACCGTGAACTTGTCGCCGGTGCGATAAACGAGCGGCTCCTTGTCCAGACCTTGCGTGACTGCGAGGTAGGGGAACCCCGTGAGCATCGAGAAGTACATGCCGTCGCCGCGGGCGTTGGTTGGATGAGTGACCAGCCCAATGGTGGCGGGTTGCTCCGGCACGGCGAACGAGACCGACGCCCAAGGCGCGGAGGAAACTTCCTGGCGACCATTGGCGAGGTCGGGTTTACGTCCGGCGTAACTATGATTGGCTAGCGTGTCGAACTCTTGAATGAACCGCATCCCCAGTCCGTGATAGGTCGCGCCCGTCAGGGAGACTTCATTCGTCTTCTTACC
>JANOHH010000163.1:0-7339 GCA_031406395.1 Verrucomicrobiota bacterium
GCCCGAGAAGGCCGTGCTGGAAGACACGCACCATTGCTATATCCACAGCGATGGCCGCCTGATCTCGACCATCGGCGTCGACAATCTTGTCATCGTCGACACGCCGGACGCCCTGCTGATCGCGGACAAGTCGCGGACCCAGGAAGTCGGCGCCATCGTCAATCCGCCCACGACCTTCTCGCTCATCTTGGCGCACCAGTACATTCCGCTGGGCGACACGGCGCAGTTGGTGATTACTCTGCCCGCCAGTGCAACCGCGAGCAGCGCGGTCACGGTGTACTTGACCAACAACAGTCCCGGAGTCGTCACCATCGTCGGTCCCACGGCGATTGTTTTCCCGATGGGATCCATGGTCCAAACGGTGAACCTGCTCACCATCGGCGCGGGACAGATCAACATCACCGCCGGGCTGGCCGGCTCGGGGTCGGCCGCGCTCGTCACAGTGAACATGGTGGTCGCGCCGAAACTGATCGGTCATTGGCTCAATGGTGCGGCAGACCTGACGGACAAGTCGGGCTTCACACCGGCTGGGACGCACGATGGCGTGGTCGTCGGGGCCAATCCCGAGATGCTGGTTTACTCGGCCGACGTCCCGGCCGGTTTCGCCGGCCAGTCGCTGGACCTCACGGGCAATGCCACCGGGCAGGTCGGCGTGATCGTCACCAACAGCGCCACCGGGGACGGCGCGTATTTGCCCACGTTCAACGACGGGATCGCCTCGGCCTTCAGCGTGGCGCTGTGGGCGAAAGGCGTCCCGGGGACTTGGAATGGCTTCGTCTCCAAACGGGGTGAAGATGGGATTGGCTGGCAGATGCGCCGCGGTGGCAACGACACCGAAGCCTTCACGATCCGCGGCACGGCCTCGGGCAACGCTGACGGCGTGGGGGCCGTCAACATCACGGATGGCCAGTGGCATCACTTCGCCGGCGTTTGGGACGGCGTAATGGGCACGCGCAAGTGTTACGTGGACGGCGTCCTCGATCCCAGCGTCAACCTGACCGGCGACTTCGGGCCGATGAGCCTGGCGCCCAGCCATCACTTGGGCATCGGTGCGCGCGAACAGGGCGGCCTGGGGACTTTTGATTCCTGGTTCAACGGCAAGTTATGTGACGTGCGCATCTACAACTATCCGATCACCCCGGCGGAAGTGGCGTCCCTAGTAAGTCCGCCCCGGCTCACCATCCAGCGCTGGACCGGCAATCAGGTCCGCATTGCGTGGCCCTCGACCTACGCTGGTTTCGGGCTCCAGCAATCGTCGGTGCTGACTGGCGGTTGGGGTCCGTCGGGACTCTCCGTCGGGGTGGAAGGATCGGAAAACGTGACCTACGCGACGGCCACGGGAGTCCCGCAATTCTTCCGGCTCATAAAATAGTAACTGCCTTCAGCCCGGCCCCAGCCGCCCCATGGCGGACGGGGCCGGGCCATGAAGGGTATTTCTAAAAAATCAAAGACTTGAATGAATCGTGGGGCGAAGACTGGAAAGGGTGGTCTCCTTCCTATTGGATTGGGAGGGTCATCCACTCCGTCCATAGTTGCGGGCAGTTTCAAATGAAGAAGAGCCTAGTCCTATTGACAGCGTGCCTGGTGGCAAGCCCAGCTCGGTCCGGCGTGCGGGTGTTCGTTCAGGACACAAATGGAGCCGCCGTGATCAAATACGAATGCACCGCGGCCGAGGTCGTCCGGTCCTTCGCCTTGGATGTACGGGTGGATAAGGGGCGCATCGTCAGCATTTCTGATTTCTTCCGGGGTGAGAGCAAAGTGGGGGGCCAGGGGTTTGGAATTTTCCCCGCCGCCTTCCGCGATCACATCACGGTCAGTTCCGGGACCAATGCGAATTGGAATGTGAGTGACTACACTCCGCTGGCCGTCGTGACGGACAGCCCGGGCGGCACTTTGCCGGGCCTCAACTCCGACGGCGTCACTCTTGAATTCAGCGCGCTCTGGGATGCGAGCACGCCAGCCGCCACTCCACCCGCGACGGGCACGCTGTGTAGGCTGCAGATCAGCGAAGCCGCCCAGGTTTCCGTGGCCGCGAATGTCAGTCGCGGCGGAGTGGTTTCGGCTACTCCGGGCATCAGCCTCACGCCGGTGTTCGTCGGCGCCTTGGTGGATCCGTCGGTGATCATCACGGGCATCCAACTGGTGGGCGGGGTCATCACCATCTCCTTCAAGGGCGGCGAATTGGAAACGGCGCCCGCCGTTGACGGCCCCTGGTCCGGCACCGGAAACAGCAGCGGCAGTTACACGAATCTGACGTCGGCTGGCCCGGCGATGTTTTATCGGGTCCACCATCACTGAGGCGTAACGATGCAACCGAAAAGCCCCCTCACCCTGACCCTCTCCCCCTCCGCGGGGGAGAGGGAACAGCAACGTCCGCTCTCTCACATCTCCGAAGTTACTCGAGCTTTCCCCAGTCATAGGATTGCTTTGAGACTGCGAACGATTCTCCCTCGCCCCTTCGGAAGGGGAGAGGGCCGGGGTGAGGGGACTTTTTCCCGACGGACTCACGGACCCATTTTCCTCCATTTCCGGCTCGCCATGTTTTTGTCGGCAGTGTTTTCCCTGCTGACCGCCGGCCTCGTTCACGCGGATGACGGCGCGTATCGCCAACTGGGCTACATGTATCTCTCGCCGCTGCCGGGGGCGGAGTATTCCTCGCCGCAAACGAAGTTTGTGCTGGTGCGTTTCTCGGCAATTGCACCAACGGCGGTCACGAACCTGAGTCAGTGCATCCAGGTGACCGGAGCGCGCAGTGGCAATCACCCGGGTCAGACCAAAATTGCCGGCGATAACCGGACGGTCATCTTCACCATGTCCTCGGCCTTTCAGGCGAACGAACTCGTGACGGTGAGTTTGAATCCCCAGACGGTCTCGGGCGCGGTTCAGCCGTTTCAATACCAGTTCATGATTTCCGGACACATGCCGGAGGCCGGCCTCATCACCGCCCGAGGCGAGAATCCGCCCAACGAAACCAAGGACAAGGCGTTCGACAACAATGCCAACACCAAGTGGCTGGATTTTGTGATCCCCAACGGGAGTGCAAATTTCAGTTGGATTCAACAGGTTTATCTCGGAGAGGAAACCCATGTGGTGAACCAGTATGCGCTCACCTCGGCCAATGACGCCCCGGAACGCGATCCCCAGGACTGGCGCATCTACGGTGTAGATGGCGCAGGCGCTCTGACCTTGCTCGACACCCGGGCCAACCAGACCTTCAGCAGTCGCTCGCAGAAACTCACCTTCGTGTGCACGAACACGACGGCGTTCCGCGGCTATCGGCTAGAGATCACGCGCGTGGCGAATCCGGCCACGGCCGTCGCGGTGCAACTGGCGGAACTGGCTTTCCTCGAACCCAGTGGATCGGTCTTGCGCCAATACTGGACCGGGATCACCGGTGCCGCGGTCAGCGATTTGACGGGGAATGTGAACTACCCGAACAACCCCGGCGGCAGCGACCTACTTCCGACCTTCGAAGCCCCGACCGACTGGGCGGATTATTATGGCACGCGGGTGCGGGGTTACATCACCGCCCCGAACACCGGGAGTTTCGTGTTCTGGATCGCAACCGATGATGGCGGCGAACTTTGGCTCAGCACGAACGACGCGCCGGCGAACATGAAACTCATCGCCTCCGTGGCCAGTTGGACCAGTTCGCGGGAATGGAACAAACTCAGCACGCAAAAATCCGCGCCCATCAACTTGATCGCCGGGCAGAAGTATTACATTGAAGCGCTGCAGAAGGAACACGACGGCGGGGACAATCTCGCGGTGGGTTGGGCGAAGCCCGGTCAAAGCACCACCGTTCCCTCCGAAGTCATCCCCGGTTCAGTGCTCTCGCCCTGGGTGGGCGGCAATTTGTCCGCAAGTCTGATCGTGGCAACCCCAACCCCTCCGGTGGAGACGACCAACAATTCCAGCGGCGGGCCCGGCGGCGGCGGCGGGCCAACCGTGATGCGCCTTACTTCGGCCTCGCCCGGCAAGGCCGGTTTAATGCCCAATGGTGTCTCCGTCCCCAGCGACTTCCCGCATATCAACATCACGATAAACAACAACCCGGATCCGGAGTATATCTTCCTTGATAACCGGGGCGGCGGCGGCAAGAACTGGAACGTCATTTTTGACAACTCCGGCTCGCCGATTTGGTACATGAAAATGCCGGATGAGCGGCGCGACATGAAGGTCCAGCCCAACGGAATGCTGACCATGCTCGCCCGCACCGGCGGCTATCGTTTCGTGGGGTTGAACACCAATTACGTGGAGGTGACCAATTATGTCGCCGTCAACGGCTACGGCGTGGACGAGCATGAATTGCAGGTCCTCGCGGACGGCACGTATTTCCTCGTCGGCCTGCGAACTGAGACGGTGGACATGAGCCGCTACATCGCTGGCGGTAATCCTTCCGCCTCCGTCACCGAGCAGGTCATCCAACAATTCACGCCGGCCGGCGAACTGATCTTCCAGTGGCGGGCTTGGGATCACATCAACATTCTGGACCAGCAGTCCTTTATTGACATCAAGGGCTCAGGCTTTGACTTCCCGCACATGAATGCCATTGATGTGGACACTGATGGCCACATCCTGCTGTCCAGCCGCAGCACGAGCGAAATCACCAAGATCAATCGGGACACGGGCGAAATCATCTGGCGCTTCGGTGGAGTGAACAACCAGTTCACCTACATGAACGATCCGCTAAGTGGTCCAAAGAACCAGCACGCGATCCGTTGCGTCGGCACCAACCGCTACACGCTGTTCGACAACGGCAACCAGCACAGCCCCTCAGTGTCGCGCGGCGTGGAATACGAATTAAATCCCAGCAACATGACGGCGACGATCCGCTGGCAGTATCCCCCCACGCCGACGACGGGTTTGTACGCCTATTACATGGGCAACGCGCAACGCCTGCCCAACGGCAATACGCTGATCAACTGGGTGCTGGGCTCGTATCCCAAACTTTCCGAAGTCCGCCCTGATGGGTCAAAGGCGTTCGAGATGAACTGGGTGAGTCAATACGAGGCCTATCGCGTCTGGCGGTGCCCGTGGCAAGGGTCCGCGTTGAAGCCGTATTTGATCGTTGAGCCTTACCCCGACAATGTAACGCTGATCTTCAACCAGTTTGGCGACACCAACGTGGTTACCTACCGCATTTACGGCGGCACGTCGCCGCAACCGACCAATTTACTGGCCACGACCGGAGTGACCATGAAAGAGCTCACGAACCTGGAGAATGGCCGGCTCTTCTATTTCCGCGTCACCGCCGTGACGAAAAACGGCCAGGAAGGCCCCTATTCCAACGAGGAAAATGTCACCGTCAACATCATCAAACCTGGGCAGAACATGGTTGCGAACGGAAATTTCTCCAGCGGCACCAATTCCTGGATTTGGGCAGTGACCGGGACCGGATCGGCGGGCTGGAAAATTACCAATGCCGTCAGCCGTTTCGACATCACCAATGGCGGCACGACCACCTCGAGTGTTCAGTTGCGGCAAATCGGCATTCCGCTGGTCCAAAGCAACAAATACGTTTTCGAGTTCGACGCATGGTCCGATGCGCCGCGCTACATCGAAGCCAAGGTGGCGCAGGAAGTTTTGCCCAACTTCAACTACAGCCGCATCGCAAACTCCTATCTCACCCCGACCAGGACGCATTTCCGTTACCCCTTTACGATGCTGGAGGCATCCGATTTCAATTGCCGGGTGGTTTTCAACTTGGGGACTTCCGCTACCGACGTCTATCTCGACAATGTCTCACTCTTCAACGCTCCGCCGGGCGACTTCAATCTGGACGGTCGGGTGGACTTGCTGGATCTGGCGGTCATGGCGGGTGAATGGATGAAGCAACAGACGAATCTGGTCTCGGAACTGGATGGGAATGGGAAAGTGGACTTCAAGGATTTTGGGATTCTTGGGGAGAACTGGTCTGGCAGCCCGTGACCGGGCAGGACTGGCGAGTCGTGAACTAAATGAAAGAAAGCAATTATATGAACCTGAAACAAGTTGGACTGTTTGGCTTAACCGTTGTGGCGTCACTGGGCGCTTCCCCGAAGGTGATCGCTCAACTGCCGGCGGATTTTCCCGGTATTGTGGTGAGCAATTACAATCCCGCCGCCGCTTCCCCTGGCTGCGTCTTCCTGGCGGTGGCTGCGGAATTGCCCGGGGTCGGCGTTTACCTGATGATCGTGACCAACGATGCCAGCATCGTCTGGCACGAGAAACTGGCCGTGCCCGAGATCTACGATTTCAAGGTGCTGCCCAATGGTCACCTCGCCTGCGCGCCCTTCATCGAGGATCACAGTTGGACCGGCGGTGGCGACGCGGTTCATCAGATCCGGGACGAGAACTACTCCGTGCGCGAGACCATCACCGGGGGCAATGGCTATGTGGCCGAGAGCCATGATTTCCAGTTGCTGCCCAACGGCAACGTCCTCCAGTTCGGTTATTACATGAGTGAAGTGGACATGAGCCAGATTGTGCCGGGCGGCCATCCCGCCGCCCTGGTTTCCGGCGGCGTGGTCCAGGAACTCGACGCGCAGCGCAACGTCATCTTCCAATGGCGCTCTTGGGACGCCTATCCGTTTGCCGGTAACGTCACGGGCACGAATGCGGTGATCAACGCCTTTCACCTTAACACGATTGACAAGGACACCGACGGCCACATCCTGATAGGTACGCCGCAATGGGTTAAAAAGCTCAACCGGCAGACCGGTGAAATCATCTGGCATCTCGGCGGCACCGAGAATCAATTCACGTTTGTCGGCGTGACGCCGCAGGAAGGTACTAATCATTTTGGCGGTCACAATTTCAACCGTCTTCCCAACGGTCACGTGCTGATCTATGACAACGGACCGCGCCAGGGCGCCGGCACTTCGATGGTGCATGAATACATCCTGGATGAAGTGAACAAGGTGGCCACCCGCGTTTGGAACTACACTCCGCCCACCGCCATCAAGGCCTGGCATCGCGGCAGCGCGCAGCGGCTCGCTAACGGCAACACCTTCATTGGGTGGGGCGGCGCGAGCGGCGCCAAGACCCCCACCTGCACCGAGGTGACTCCCGCCGGCCAGAAGGTCTTCGAAATCTACTTCACCAATTCCCTGGTCGAGAGCTATCGCGCCTTCCGGTATCCTTGGCCGCCCACGAACAAGCTCGAACACACGCAGTTTGAACTGGCCACCGGAAACACTTATGACTTCCCCGGCACGGGCGTGACGCTTGAGCTCCAGGTTGGCGGCGGGGGTTACAATGAGTTCACGGTCACGCGCCAGCCCTACGCGCCGGTGGCTCCAGCCTTTCAAGAAACCGCCCCCCGGGTTCTGCCCGTGCGCGTCAAGATGATTGCCAC
>JANOHH010000183.1:0-1093 GCA_031406395.1 Verrucomicrobiota bacterium
CCCGGCTATATCCGCACGCCGGGCACCGAAGGTATGTATGCCGATCCCGAGATCTACGAAGGCCGTAGAAAGGGAGTGCCGATGGGACGCGTCGGCAGCGGCGACGATATCACTGGCGTGGCGATCTTCCTTGCATCTGACGATTCCCGATACACGACGGGAAGCGTCGTTGGGGCGGATGGCGGCCAGGCAGTAGGCTATTTTCTCTCTGTGCCGGGACGGCGTTTCTCAGGTGGACGTATCGACTGAAGGCCAACGGTTCAATTCACTACTCAATGTCGTTTCTCGTGCTGTGGTCGGCGTTCCTGTGGCTTTTCTATGCGGGACTCTTGTTCAGCCGGATGAAATTTGCGTTCGCCGGCCGCCGGTTCGCCATCGGGACCGTTGCCGTGTTTGTCTTCATGCTCCTGACCTTCTGGGGTACGAACCTGCTTTCGACCCTGCATCACCCATGAGCGTTGTTGTCATCGGTCTCAGCCATCGCTCGTCCCCGGTGGAATTACGGGAACGGTTCGCCTTCGCCGAGGCGCGCATCCCGGCAACGCTGCAGGAACTCCGCACCGCCGGGATCGCCCAGGAAGCGGTGATTCTTTCCACCTGCAATCGCGTGGAGATCTACACCAGCACTGCGTTGGAGCCCGTCCACGCCTTCAGCGCATTAAAACAATTCCTGGCCACCGCACACAATTATCAGTCACCCTTCGGGGAAGAGTTGTACGCCTTGCATGAGCCGCACAGCGTGTCGCACCTGTTCAAAGTCGCGTGCGGACTCGACTCGATGGTGCTGGGGGAAACCGAGATTCTCGGCCAACTCAAGAAAGCCTATGACCTCGCGCTGCAACACGGGCACACCGGCGCCCGATTGAATAAGGCCTTTCAACGGGCGTTCAACGTCGCCAAGCAGGTGCGCACGGAGACCAACATCCAGCGCGGCAGCATTTCGGTCGCTTCGGCGGCGGTGGGGCTGGCGGAAAAAATCTTCAGCACCCTCTCGGGCCACGAGGTCATGGTCATCGGCGCGGGCGACACCAGCGAGAAAACTGCGCGGGCCCTGCTCTCGCGCGGCGCCAAAAGCATCGTGGTGGCGAACCGC
>JANOHH010000845.1:0-1520 GCA_031406395.1 Verrucomicrobiota bacterium
TCAAGCTGCCCGATATCGACGGCTTAACCGTCTTGGAGCGCGTCCTCAAGATCGATTCCAAGGTAATCGGGATCGTGATGACCGAACCTGCGGCCCCAGATTGCGCTGCCAGAGTTCCTGACCACTGAAGTCATAGGCGAACACACCCGCCGAGCCGAAAGTCGCGACGACGATTCTGCCGTCGGTCACGGGTGAGGCGGCACAGTACGGGTTATCGCCATGGGTGGATTCCTTGAGGGCGAACGTGGTACCTTTTTGCCAGAGCTGTCTGCCCGTGCGCGCATCGAACGATATGACACCGCGGAAGTGAGCCGGCTCGATGGCCTGCGTGACGAAGACCTGGTTGCCCCACACGATCGGCGATGAATTGCCCCGGTCCGGGAGGTCCACCCGCCAGCGGATGTTTTTGGTTGGGCTCCATTCAAGCGGAAGCCTGACTTCGGACGATACCCCATTAGCTTCGGGTCCCCGCCAGGCAGGCCAGTTCGCCTCGGCCAATCCAGGCCAAATCAGGCTGGCGGCCACCAGCAGTGCGCGAATTGAGTTTCCAAGGACCATGCGACGCGAATTCATGGCAAGGAACGTAATCGCCCTCCGGCCGGATGCCAAGTGCGAGCCACGAAAGTTCGGCGCGAATTTTCAGTATGACTGATAGGAATATGCTTCCGGGGTGCTGCTCGGTTCAGGCGGCTTCGAACAAAATTGTAAAGGAGTTCTTGGTATTGCTCACTCATAGGTTTTACCCCAGCGTTCCCTTCCGCCACCGATCCAAACGGTTGTTCACATAGCTCGCCGTCCCCATCCCCAGACGCTCGACAATCCAGCCCGCCGTCATCGTCGTCGCCCCCAAGCGCGCCGCCCCCGCCAGTGTCTGTGGGTTGGCTTCTGCCTCGAAATCACTCCGGCAGCGGCTTGCCCTTGGTTTCCGGACCGAGCCAAACGATGAAAATACCGATCAGATACACCATCGCCACCACCGACCCGGCTTTGGCGAAACTGCCGCCCAGCGCGGCCATCAACGTCGCCGTCTGCAACCCCCCCACGGCGGCGATGATGCGGCCGAAATTGAACGCGAAGCCCTGCCCGGTGGCGCGCACTGCGGTGGGAAACAGCTCTGGCAAATACAGCGGGAAAAATCCGTAGAACGATGCGGTCGTGGCCCCAAGCACGAACACCGAAACGAGCAGATGCGCGCCGTATGAATCATTTGCCTGGAACAGATACAGCGCCGAAGCAAAGGAAGTGAGACACAACACCACGTACGTTTTGCGCCGGCCAAACCTTCCCGCACACAACGCCGCGACCATCGTGCCCACGATGGCCCCGATGGCGCTCCAGATTTGCGTCCACTCCTTGCCGTAAGGATGTAGCTTTGCCAACCCGGGGTCCTTCAACAACTCGGCGGTGACCCAGCGCGGGCCGAACGCCGTCGGTTCTCGCGCAGCCAGGCGCGATCGTGGAGTTGTGCGTACGTAAATGGTCGCTGGGCGCGTGGGCGCTCGATCTCCAAGCGACGGTAG
>JANOHH010000225.1:0-6908 GCA_031406395.1 Verrucomicrobiota bacterium
CGCGGATTCAATTCCACCACCTTGTTGCCATGCGTGAGCGAGACAACCGTATTCCCGTTATCTAGACGGATCGCGGTGAACGGCCAGTTCTCGGCTTTGCGGCCACCCAGTTCCTCGAAGTCCGTCTTGAAGACGCGGACCACTTTACCGTCCGGCGAGTATTCTTTGACGGCGAAGGCCAGCAAGTGCGGGACGAGGTAGTTCCCATTCTTCAACTGCCGGGCCATGCGCGTCTGCATGTGGGCGTTGTCGGTTTCCGGTTGCAGCGGGACGTCGAGGACGAGGCTTCCTTTCGGATCAACTTCCAGGAGGCGCGGCCGGGCACCCAACTCGGTGACGAGTGTGTTGCCGTTGTAAAGCCGTTGCGCGGTGCCAATCTCACTGTTCTCCTTGCTTCGTAGATAGGAGAAAATCACCAGCTTCTCCCGGTTCACTTCCACCACCCGGTCACTATACGCCAGCAGGACGTTCCCGTTCGGCAGCACAAAACCATCGCGGGAGCCGCCGTCATATTCCCAGACCGCCTTGCCATCCTCGCCGATGATGGCGGTCTTGCCACCCAGGACCAGATATGAATGGCGGATGGCGGGTGCAGCGGAAATTTCCGCGGAGCGAACAGAAGAAATACTCCCGGCAAGGGCGGTGAGGATTAAGGCAAATAGAATGGTTTTCATTTGTACGACGGGACGCTAGTTGGAAAGACGATCGGGCGAAAGGATTTTGTCGCGCTGCGATTCGCGATTTCGAACGCAGGGCAAATCAGCCTTGATGGATTGCGATCAATGGCGGGTGGCAAGTATTTAGTCGCACCGGCTGCCTTCTTGTGGCAATCTGCCGGCAAATAGGGAATGAGAAACGTGCCTTTCATGTCCATTTTGGCCGTCGCAATCGCAACGACGTTGTTGCCGTCGCGCGGTGAGGTCCTGACGGCAGATGGCGAGTTCTTTGAGAAAAAAATTCGCCCCGTCCTCGCCGAACATTGCTTTGAGTGCCATAGCGCCACCAGCAAGAAGCTCAAAGGCGGGCTGCGCGCAGACGGTCGCGCCGTCCTGCTGCACGGGGGTGATACCGGGCCCGCGATCACGCCCGGCAAACCGGAAACCAGCCTGCTCATTGCGGCGATATCCCATCGCGACAAGGATCTCGCGATGCCGCCGAAGAAACCGAAGCTGCCCGATGCGGTGGTCGCCGACTTCGAGCGTTGGATCCGCGCCGGGGCGGTCTGGCCCGGCGACGAAGCTGCCGCCGCGCCGGGGAAGGCGGACGGCTTCGATCTCACGCAAAGAAAACAACGGTTGCCGTGGATTTGGGAGACGCCGCGTCGCCAGAGCATCCCACCGGTCAAGGACGCCGCCTGGCCGCGCGTCAGCGTGGACAATTTCATTCTTGCGCGCCTCGAAAAGGAAAGACTGAAACCAGCTCCGCCCGCCGAGCCGGAAATCTGGCTGCGCCGGGTTTACTTTGCGCTCATCGGGTTGCCGCCATCGCCCGAGCAACTGGCCGCGTTTTTGAGCGATCGCTCGCCGGACGCGCGTGAGTGGGTGGTCGATCAACTGCTGGCCTCGCCGCAGTTCGGGGAGCGCTGGGCCCGGCATTGGCTGGACCTTGTGCGTTATGCCGAGTCGCGCGGCCACGAAGGCGACTACATTATTCCCAACGCCTATGAATATCGCGATTACGTCGTTCGCGCACTCAACGCCGACGTGCCCTATGATGCCTTTGTGCGCGAGCACATCGCCGGTGACCTCACCACCAAGCCGCGCCGGAATCTGGAGCGCGGATTCAATGAATCCATTCTCGGGACCGGTTGGGCGTTTCTGGGCGAGGAAATCCACGCGCCGGTGGACACACGCCAGGATGAAAATGATCGGATCGACAATCGCATTGACGTGCTGTCGAAGACGTTTCTCGGCCTGACGGTTTCTTGCGCCCGGTGTCACGATCACAAGTTCGACGCGATCACTCAACGCGACTACTACGCGCTCGCTGGTTTTTTCATCAGCTCCGGTCAGCGATTGGCTCGTTTTGAAACCATGGAGCACGAGCAGGAGGTGGCCCGCCAGTTGGCGGCACTGGAAGCGCGGTGGGCAACCAATTTCACCGCGAAACTTTCGACGGCCCAAGCCCCGGTGCTCGCGAAGGTTAAGGACTATCTGGCCGTCGCCGCGGAAGCGGCCACCGCTGAAACCAACGCCGCGCCCAAGGCCGGCGTGCGGCTCCGCGCTGCGTCGCTTCCCCAAGCTATCACGAACGTCGTCGTCCGCCTCGCGGCTGAACATTCCCTGGACACCAACATCCTGGGCCAGTGGACGGTTGCAGTTTTGAATGCCGTAAACGATCCGGCCGATCCGCTGCATCCCTTGGCGGGGTTGGTTTTCCCCGATGCGAGCAAGCGCGCAGGGACCAACGCACCGTTGAGTGAACTTGGGCTACCCGCGGGTGCGCGGATCGTGGTGGATTTTGGCAAGCTCCCCGAAAACCAATGGTTCGCCGATGGCGTCGGGTTTGGCCTCCGCCCGGTCCGCCCGGGCGATTTGCAACCCGTCGCACCGGTTGGGACCAACGGGCCTACGTTGCGCCTCGCCACCCGTTACGCTGCGCAGTCCGATCCCGATTGGCGCGACCTCGATCTCAGTGCCGGCGTCGAACGCGAGCCGACGATGTTTGGGAGTTGGAAACGCGACGGCGTCATGTTGCGATCTCCGAAGTTCGAACTCACCAGCGGCAAAATTCATTACCTGGTCCGGGGCAGTGGACGAATCCTTGCCAGTGTGGACTCGCAGCGCTTGGTCACGGGGCCGGTACAAACGGCGCAGGTTCGTGAGTGGGGCTACAAGGACCACTGGCATTGGGTGACGCACGACCTTTCTGAATACCCGGGGCATCGCGTCGCCATTGAATTTTCGCCGGGCAACGAGTTCGACACCGCGATCGCGCTGATTGTTGAATCCGAGCAATCGCCCACGGATCCGTGGTCCGCCGGCCAGGTGCTGGCGCACACTTTGACGGAGCGAAACGTGGCTGCGGTCGCCGATGCGACCGCCCTGTATCAGGAGATTTTCACCGCCGCATCCCAGTCCGGGTGCACTGCGGGTACATCTGGGCGCTCGCTGGATATTGAAAGTTGGCTGGCGCAGCGGCCGGAATTGTTTTCCGGCAAAGACGGCGAGTGGTCCGAGCCGATGAGTGGCACGCTTCGCGAATATCTCAAGGAACGCGAGCCGCTCGTCAACCGCGTGCAATGGAAATCCCGGACGGCGCCCGCGATGATGGAAGGTAATGGAGTGGACGAATATCTCCTCGTGCGGGGCAAGCATCAGACGCCGAAAGGACTCGTGCCGCGCCGGTTTTTGGAAGCGGTCGCTGGTGCGCAAGCGAATGGCAGCGAGGCTACCAGTGGCCGTTCGGAGCTAGCTAGGACGATGACCGATCCGGCGAATCCGCTCTTGGCCCGCGTCCTGGTTAACCGTGTCTGGCATCATTTGTTTGGACGCGGGATTATTGCCACGGTGGACAACTTTGGCTGGCTCGGCCAGCGCCCGACGCATCCCGAACTGCTCGACGATTTGTCCGCCGCGTTCATCACCGTGGATCGCTGGTCACTCAAAAGACTGTTGCGGCGGGTGGTGCTTTCGCGGACTTACGCTATGTCGAGCAAACCCGCGGATGCCGATGCGGAGCTGCGCGATCCGGAGAATCTCCTCCTTCATCGCATGAATCTGAAACGCCTGGAAGGCGAAGCCATCCGTGATGCCATGTTGACGGTTTCTGGAAGACTCGATCGCCGGATGTTTGGCCCGGGTGTGCCATTGCATCCGTCGCAATTCGTCGAGGCGCGCGGCCTGCGCAGCGAACGTGGTCCGCTGGACGGCGAGGGGCGGCGGAGCCTTTACGTCGCGGCCCGCCGCAATTTTCTGCCGATGATGATGACGGCCTTTGACACACCCACGCCCTTTACGACCGTGGGTCGACGGAACGTTTCCAACGTGCCGGGCCAGATGCTGTTTCTCATGAACGATCCGTTTGTCCATCAGCAGGCGGAAGTCTGGGCCAAACGCATGGTGAGCGAAATGCCGGATGCCTCGACGGAGGAACGCATCCGGTGGTTGTTCCTGAGCGCTTACAGTCGCGAACCTTCCGCGACGGAGATGGCCCGTTGCCGCGCGACCCTGCGCGAAGTGGCGACTGGTTTGGCTCCTCACTCGGCCCCGCTCGATTCGTGGACGGAGGTTTGTCACGCGCTGTTTGGAGTCAAAGAATTCATGTATGTCCGCTGAACCGTTTCATTGTCGCTCCTGCCTGAGCCGGCGCGAGTTGCTGAAGACCTTCGCCTGCGGGTTCGCCTCGGTGGCGTTCTCGGCGCTGTTTGGGCAAAACCTGTTGCAAGCCGGCACCCCGCGCCCCAGCCCGCTCGCCCCCCGATCGCCGCATTTCAAACCGCGCGCCCGCAGCGTCATCTTCCTCTACATGGACGGCGGCGTGTCCCAGGTGGACAGCTTCGACTATAAGCCGCTGCTTGAAAAGCATCACGGCGAGGATCCGCGCACCGCCATCGGCAAGCTGGAAAAAACCCAGTTCGCGAACATTGGCAAGGTCATGAAGTCGCCGTGGAAGTTTTCCCGCCGCGGTGAAAGCGGCCTGTGGGTCAGCGATCTCTTCCCACACATCGCTGCCGAAGCGGACCAGCTTTGCGTCATCAAATCCATGACTTCGAATTTTCCGGAGCACACCAGCGCCAATTATTTTCTCCACACGGGAACGGGGCTGCAAGGGCGTCCGAGTATTGGTGCCTGGGCGACGTATGGCTTGGGCAGCGAAAACCAGAACGTGCCCGGCTTCGTCCTGCTGAATGGCGGGCTGATTCCTTCCGGCGGCATGGACAATTTCAACAACGGTTTTCTGCCCGCCTCCTACCAGGCCTCGGTGTTTGAATCAAAAGATCCGCCCCTGGCTAACATCCGACCTACGGAAAAATCTTCAAAGATGCAGGACCTGAAGACTTCCCTCATTCACGATCTGGATGAACAGACGCTCCAGCAAGCCGGGCACCTGGACGCCTTGGAATCAGCCATTGCCAATCACGAGCTGGCGGCGCGCATGCAATTGACGGTGCCGGACCTACTGAACTTGGATGGCGAATCCGCCGCCACCAAGAAGCTCTACGGCTTCGAATCGGACTTCGAATTTACCCGCGGCTATGCCAGGCAATGCCTCATCGCGCGTCGCCTCGTCGAGCGCGGCGTGCGTTTTGTGGAATTGACCTGCCAGAGAATCAACGGCTATGACCGCTGGGACGCGCACGGCGACCTGACGAAGAACCACGGCGGCAACGCGCGCGCCGTGGATCAGCCCATCCGCGCCTTGCTCGTGGATTTGAAGCAGCGTGGGTTGCTGGAGGATACGCTCGTGGTATTCTCCGGCGAGTTTGGCCGGACACCCTTCGCGCAGGGCTCGGACGGGCGTGACCACAACGAATATGGATTCTCGATTTGGCTGGCGGGCGCCGGTGTGAAGGGCGGGATGAGTTTCGGCGAGACCGACGACTGGGGCTACAAGGCCGTGGTGGACAAACTGGAAATGCACGACCTCCACGCCACGCTGCTTCATCTCCTCGGTCTGGACCACACCAAGCTGACCTACCGCTTCAGCGGTCGCGACATCCGCCTAACCGATGTTTATGGCGAAGTCATTCACCAAGTGATCAGCTAGTTCAGTTCGCGTGGTCGGGCCGGGTCCACTGCCGCGGCACGCGGTGATCGTGCCAGCGAGTGATCAAGTCCAAGAATAGAGAGTCTTTCGGCCCCAGCGGCGATTAGAGTTGAAAAGGTTCGTGGCGAGACTATTCTTCACCTACACAACACCTATGAAACCGCTCGCCAAAATCTGGCTCCTCGGCCACGGCATTTGTTTGGTTTTGGCTCTCAACCTTCTTGCCGAGCCATTGGACGACTGGCATTGGCGGAATCCATTACCTCAGGGGAATGACTTGCGAGGAATTACCTATGGCGCGAACCAATATATCGCCGTGGGGGATGCGGGCGTTCTCATCACTTCTGATGACGCCATCAATTGGTTGAATCGGGATTCAGGCACGAGGAAGCAGCTGCTCGGAATTGGCTTCGGCAACGGCCTTTTCACCGCCGTCGGGACCAATGGAGTTATCACCACTTCCAGCGACGGGGTTTCCTGGAGTCTGCGCGACTCAGCGACGACCAACGCGTTGCATGCCGTCGCGTACGGGAACGGTTTGTTTGTGGCGGTGGGCAGGGCTGGAACGATCCTGAGTTCGAGTGACGGAGTTTCGTGGTCCAACCAGGTTTCCGGTACCGCCCAGCAACTCTACGGAACGGCATTCGGTGACGGCGTATTCGTTGCCGTCGGAAATTTAGGAGTCATTCAGACCTCAACCAATGGCAGTGACTGGGTGAGCAGAAGTACGGGAAACACCGTGCATTTTAGAGGGATCACGCACAACAATGGTTTGTTTGTTGCCGCTGGGAATAGCGGCTTCATACGGGTTTCAACGAACGGCGTGAATTGGCTGCCCAAGAATGCTGCGAGTGGTGTATCCCTGTTTGGCATAACGCACAGCGAGGATTTATTCCTCACGGTTGGGGAGATCGGTGCGGTGGTTTACTCGACGAACGGATCGAGATGTCTGCTGATCTCCTGCGACCGGCTCCCAGGAAAGAGCGCGGGTTTCTTGCGACGGGGTCGGGGTTTCGCGCGTCAGTATAAGGATGCTCGGATAAGCGATGGCCGTAAAGACCGGAGCTGTTGGAAACGCTTCGGTATGCTCCAGGCTTGCGAATTTGAATGGCACGGCAGCGATCATCGCTGGGTCTTCGATCATATCCAGTAAATCCCGCAGCGAGCGATACCGCACGATTGCAACGCGGTCGATTTTG
>JANOHH010000229.1:0-2305 GCA_031406395.1 Verrucomicrobiota bacterium
AAGGCGAGCGAGTGCAAAGAACCAGCGATGACGATTGATATCCTACCCACGGTGGCGAAGCTCGTGGGCGCGGAGTTGCCGCCGCACAAGATTGACGGACTCGACATCTGGCCGCTGTTGTCCGGCGCTCCCGGGACCAAGAACCCGCACGACGCCTACTACTTTTATTACGAGAACAATCAGCTCCAGTCGGTGATGAGCGGTCAGTGGAAATTGCAACTGCCGCACACCTATCGCACGCTTGCTGGTCAGCCCGGTGGACGCGACGGAACGCCCGCCCCCTATCAGCAGCGCAAACTGGAACAGTCCGAACTTTACGACCTGGACAGGGATATCGGCGAAGCCAGCGATGTGGCCGGGCAGTATCCGGACGAGGTGAAACGCCTCGAAGCTCTGGCTGGCCTGGCGCGTGCGGAACTAGGTGACTCGCTTACGAAGCGAACGGGCAAAGGTGTCCGTGAGCCGGGCCGGATCGCGGACGACAAATGAAATTGCCACGCAGCCTGATTCAACTCAGAGGCCGCAAAGGTTGTCGCCAAGTCCGTAAAGCAAGTCCACCTCCGCGTTCTTTGCGTTAAAATCTTCCCGCGGTTGAGCGAAACTCGCGTGCCGCTAACGCAGGGATTCCACACCTCGTCGCCGTCAGGCTTGACAACTTCGCGGAATTCTCAGCTTTGGCTCTGGCGCTTGACCGGGGCTTCATACAGCAGCCGGTGGGATTCTTCGAGGATGGCCGGAATTTTTTCCGCAAACGGACTGGCGGCCAGCGTCGCGGCCAGTTTCAGTTCGCCGACGCGCGCGGCGTTCTCGCCGGGAAACCAATGCTCCGCCTGGCCGAGCAGGTTGTAACGCATTTTGCCCCACGCGACGAGGTCGAGGGATTTCGCGTACGTCCACAGCCGCAATATTTCCGTCACGTTGATTTCACCGGGCACGTCCACGTAATGCGGCAAACCTTCGAACCACCGCGCGCACCAGTCCGCGCCCAGGGTGCGCCGCATTTCTTCACGCAACCGTTTTTCAATCGGCGTAATCATTTCGGGAATCTGGTCGTAGAATTTCAACGCGGCGATGTGTTCTTCAAAATCCGCCGGCTTGGCGACGCCGCAACTGAGGGTGTGGACCTGCGGTCGCGCGAGACAGTAGAGATCGTTGAACTGCATCGGCGGGAGCGGCGCGCACAGCTGCACCAGCTTCGGCGGCGGCTCGTAAAGTTTTCCGCCCTTGTCGTTCGGGCTGATGATGAATACGCCCATGTCACGCGCGGCGGCGGCTTCGACGCACGACCAGTTCAGGTCATTGACGAAATACCAATGCAAGTTGACGTAATCAAAATCGCCTTGCGCGATGGCTTCGTGAATCAGGTCCGGCGTTGCATGGGTGGTAAAGCCGACGAAGCGGCAGCGGCCTTCGCGCTGGAGCTGGCGCGCGGCTTCCAGGCAGCCGCCCTTTTGGAGCGACCAGTCGAGTAATTGCCGGTTGTTGATGCCGTGTAGGGACAGCAAATCCACATGATCGAGCTGCAGATACTTCATCGAAGTCTCGAAAGTTTGGAGGAACTCCTTGGCCGTGGCCATCGGGGCGACCTTGGTCTGCACGATCAATTTGTCGCGCGGGAGTTTGGGCAGCACCCAGCCGAGTTGCATTTCGGAGGTGCCGTAACCGCGCGCGGTTTCGATGTGGCTGATGCCAAGTTCGAGGGCACGGTGGATGCAGGCTTCAAGATTGGCCTGATTGGCGGGCGGGATTTCCTCGGGTGCAACATCCTGCCACTTGTGCTGGTAACGCATTCCGCCGCAGGAGATGACGGGCATCTGCAATCCGGTGCGGCCAAAGTAGTACTGGTCATCGGCTCCGTGACGGTATCGCGGGTGTTAGATAATGAAGACCGTGGCACCTATCCCCTTTTTGGCGATGGGGCCGGCGCAATAGTGCTGCAAGGCCACGACAGACCCGGCGGCGTCCTTTCTACCGTGCTGGGATCCGATGGTTCCGGGGCCGCGCATCTCGGCATTCCGGCCGGTGGCAGCAAGTTGCCCACCAGCCATCAAACCATTGATGTCCGCATGCACTATATGAAAATGAATGGCCGTGAGGTCTATCGTTTTGCCACCCGCATTATGGGCAAAGTTGCCAAACAAGCCTGCGAGAAAGCCGGGGTTGGCCTGGACGAGATAGACCTGTTTATTCCCCATCAAGCCAATATCCGCATTATAGAAAGTGCTACCAAGTATCTGGGCATTAGCCCGGACAAAGTTTTTACCAACCTGCACAAGTACGGTAACACCTCGGCGGCCTCTATACC
>JANOHH010000253.1:0-4656 GCA_031406395.1 Verrucomicrobiota bacterium
CGCGGATGTTCGTGACCCAATCGCGCATCGCTTCATTGACGGCTTCCTTCAAGGTCTTCTGGCCCGCGTGAACCGGCACGACTTCCGCGCCGAGCATTTTCATGCGATAGACGTTGAGTTCCTGCCGCTGGCAATCCACCGCGCCCATGTAGATGACGCATTTCATCCCGAACATCGCGGCGACGGTGGCGGTGGCGACGCCGTGCTGGCCAGCACCGGTCTCGGCAATGATGCGGGTCTTGCCCATGCGCTTGGCCAAAATGATCTGGCCGATCGCGTTATTGATCTTGTGGGCGCCGGTGTGGAGCAAATCCTCGCGCTTGAGATAAATCTTGGCGCCGCCGAGCTCCCGGGTGAGGCGTTCGGCAAAATAGAGCGGCGTGGGGCGACCGCAGAATTCGCGAAGATAGTAACTCAACTCCTGTTGAAACGCGGGGTCATTCTGCGCGCGGAAGTATTCGGACTCCAGCTCTTGCAGCGGATGCATCAACGTCTCCGGCACGTAACGCCCTCCGTACTGGCCGAAATGGCCGTGGGCGTCCGGCAGATTCTCAGCAACGACTTTGCTCATGGGAGAACATATAGTTGAAATTGGGCGGTGGCGAAAGTGGGAAAGTAACCTCGAATCGTAGCCGACGACGTAAGGAGGCGGATTTCAGCCCATCTCCCGGATCCGCCTCCTCACGTCGGCGGCTACGAGGGCGCGCGCGTCTCTGCGCGCGCCGCTAAAAAAGCCTTCAGTTCCGCCGCGGCCTTGCCGCCAAAGCCGGTCACCTCTCCGATTTGTTCCAACGTCGCCGCGCGCAGCCGTTGCACCGAACCGAACTTCTTCAGCAACGCGGCCTTGCGTTGCTGGCCGATGCCGGGAAAGTCGTCAAGGATGCTCTCGGAGATTTTCTTGATGCGCAGCTGGGCGTTGTAGGAGTTGGCGACGCGATGCGACTCGTCGCGCACGCGCTGGAGCAATTTCACGGCGGGATGGTTCAACCCGAGCCGCAGCGGTTCCGGTTCGCCGGGCCGGTAGATTTCCTCAAACTCCTTCGCCAGCCCGATCACCGCGATGTGACTTAGGCCAAGCTTCGCCAGTTCCGTGCAGGCGGCGTTGAGCTGGCCTTTGCCACCGTCGATGAGGATCAGATCGGGGAGGTTTGAGGTTTGGAGTTCCGGCTTTAGCCGGTCCGGTGCCGCCTGAAGGCGGGACTCCGAACTCTTGCGTCCACGCCGGACTTTCGCACTGACTTCATCCACCAGCTTCTGCAACTCCTGCGGAATCGCTTCGCCACCCTCGTCGCGTGGCTCGGCCCCAACTTCGGACTTTAGACTTGAAACTTTCGACTCATTCAGCAGCCGCGTGTATCGGCGCCGCACCACTTCCGCCATGCTCGCAAAGTCATCCTGGCCTTCGACCGATTTGATTTTGAACCGGCGATAGTTTGCGCGATCCGGCCGACCCTGTTTGAAACTCACAAGCGATGCGACTTTGAATGTGCCGCTGATGTTCGAGATGTCGAAGCCCTCGATGCGCTGCGGGGTTGCAGGCAGCTTGAGCACCTTGGCCAGTTCAACCAGATCGAGCGCCGGATCCAGCGACATGGGCAGCGAATACGGTACGCGCTCAAATGATTTCTCCTTCCGGGTCGTGCGGTCGAGATCCTTGATGAGATCGCGCAGGTCCGCGGCCTTTTCGTAATCCTGCGCGGCGGCGGCTTTGCGCATTTCGCCTTCCAACTGGTCCTTCATCTCCCGGCATTGACCGTCGAGAAAACTGCACGCGGCCACGACCTGTTCGAGATATTGTTCGCGCGTCACGTTGCCGATGCACGGCGCGGTGCAGTATTTGAGATGGGCGTAAAGGCAGTGCTTGTAGTCCGCCTCGCCCGGGGTGAAGACGCGGCAGCCGCGCAGATTGAACTGCCGTCGCACCAGCGCGAGGGTGTTGCGCACGGCGGTGGAATTCACGAACGGCCCGAAGTAACGTGCGCCGTCGTCCTTCTTGATGCGGGCGAAGGCGAAGTTCGGGATCGGGTCGTTCAGGTTGATCTTCACCATCAGGAAGCGTTTGTCGTCGCGAAAGCTGATGTTGTAGCGCGGGTGGAATTCCTTGATCAGCTTGCTTTCCAGCAACAACGCCTCCGGTTCGCTGCGCACGGTGTGACAATCGAAATCGTGAATGGCCGCGACCAGGGCGTTGAACTTCAAATCCCAGCCCAGCCGCCGCGACGGATGGAAATACTGGCTGACGCGTTTGCGGAGATCGCGCGCTTTGCCGACATAGATGACCGTGCCGAAGCGGTCCTTGTGCAGATACACGCCCGGCTTGTGCGGCACCTGACTGAGCTTTTTGCGGATGTGATCGGAAACCGGCATCGCCGGGAAGTTACAGGTTGCGGGTTGAAGGTTGCAAGTGGGCTCGGTTTTGAAATCACCGTGGCGGCGACGGCGAAATTCACGGCGGCCCGCCGGCAAACGATCGGAGGGCGCCGTGCCGGCTCCAACTGCCGTGCTCGAGACGCGGAGCGGTAGTAGCCGTCGACGTGAGGAGGCGGACGCCTTGCGAGGCGGGGACCGTCCGCCTCCTCACGTCGTCGGCTACCCAGTTCGTGAAATGCCCCTGTTAGTTCTTATGCCAGCGGTGTTTCGTTAGCGCCACGGCCGTGCCGGCCGCGAAGAGCGCGAAACTCCCGATCACCGCCAACACGCCCATCGGTGTGGTCTGGGTCTTCAGGACTGTGAAATTAACGGGGCTGCACAGGGCCACCAACATGGCTGTGATGGGAACAACTTGCGGCCGCCAGACGCGGAACACAAAGCCTCGGGCCCACCACATTAATATCACGAGGCCAGCGGCGATGAGCGGTTGCGTAACGGGCGCGCCGTTGTGAACCCAAACGAAAGTGTGCAGCACCCAGAGTACTGCCATGAAGATGCGAACGCCCGCCGCTCCCGGATGCTCATGATCCCGCCACCGCAGGCTGTGCAGCAGGAAATAGACAATGCCTGCCTGGGCCGCCCAATAAAACATGTGACCCTGCCCCTCACGCAACATGCCGCCCGCAACCGCCGCTGCCATCGCGCCTACCAGCGCCAGTTTCGGGCTGCGCGACAGCGCGGTGCTGATCATGAGGTAGGCCAACGCCGCGACTCCGATGAGTTTGGTGCGTTCAAAGCCAGCGGCGATCGGGTGCAGGATTTCCACTGGCAACGCGGACACCGTGGCCGCAACCGAAAGCAAAGCCAGTTGCAGCGCCAGACGATTACCCCGCTCCAGAATCATCACAACCGCAAAGCCTAGAAAATTGAGCGCGCTGAGAATGAAGAAAACATGACTGTCGGCAGCGAAGGCCGAAACCAGGGTCGCCAGCAGCGGCAGCAACAGAAAGGCTTTGCGCAACCACTGGGGTGGCAACGCGACGAAATCGGTCAGCCGTGAGCGCATCGTCCACGCCAGCACCCAGAGCACCGGTGCGAGTTGCTCCCGCCGCAATTTGAAATCGTAAACGTAGCCGAGGCAGTAGAGATGAACTCCCGTTCCGATCAGCCAGAACAGGAACAGCGCCATCGTAAACCAGCGACGCACCTGGGTTTCCCGGCGGTTTTCCTCCGGGCGCGGCAGCAAATTAGCGAGCAGGGCGAGCGCCGAGAGCAGCCAAAACCAACTGGCCTCGTTCATTTCGTAGGCGGCGCCCGACGTGATGTTGATGCCGGCTTTCGTCTCTTGATTGTGGCGATAGACGAGCGGCAGGGCCGTGTTTAAGGCCAGCACCGCGACGCCGCACAGCAATGCCCGCCCCGCCGGCATCAACGGCCCGGCCTGCAAGCGCAGCCACACCGACCGGCCGATCGCGAGGGCGGCCGCCAACAAACAGAAGATCCATGCATTCTGTTGTTCGAGGAGTGCCGCCTGGCTCACGAGTATGAACGGAACGAGGATCAGCAGATTTTCCATCACGACCAGCAACGTCGCGTCATACCAGATACGCCGCGCCACCAACACCATCGCCGTGCCGGCCAGCAACAATTCATAGAACTGCAGCGCACCGAAGTTGAAGAGGAGCTGGCTGATTTCCGTGGCAAAGGAGTTGGGATCAATCGAAATCCGGTACAGGCCGTAGAGCAGCAGCGCCGCGCTGGCAAGATAGAAAGGGTTGCAGACGAACAAGCGTTTCAACCAATACCCGATCGTTCGGGGTGGTCGCGGACCCCCCGGCGATGCGGGGTCGAAGCGCGGTGAAAACTCCAAGTTGGACTCGGCGGATTGGGATTCATTATTCATAGGGCCTCCGCGAACTGGGTTGGTTTCGGTCGGCATCGCTGCCTGAATGATCTTTAGCATCACATGGGCCAGCGTTAGGTTGGGGCACAGGCCTGGCGTTTCCTTAGCATTCCAAACAACCACCCGGCGGGTTGGGACGTCGGTGCGGAAAAATTTCACGCATCATGCGTGAGTTTCGTCCGCTCCGCCCTCGGTGCGCCGGCATCCTTGCCGACGTTCCCGGGCGGGTTTGTGAATGCCACACGCCATTCGACATCCTTCATTCTTCATTCTTCCTTCCCCCACAGAATTCCCCTAGTCTGCGAGCATGAGAGTGATTCGTTACACGGACGCGGATTTCAGCCGGAAGCTGGCCGAAGTCACCGCGCCTTCCAGCCTGTTTG
>JANOHH010000258.1:0-2668 GCA_031406395.1 Verrucomicrobiota bacterium
GGCAAATTGCGCCGGGCTCAGGCTGTCATAAACCGAACCGGCCACCGGCGCTTCCTTGCCAGCCTCAGCCGCTTTGACGATCTCCGCTTCCGGCAGTCCGAGCGGGAAATTCAGATTGACCCAATCC
The DNA here is from genome assembly GCA_031406395.1 of Verrucomicrobiota bacterium. Lineage (GTDB taxonomy): Bacteria > Verrucomicrobiota > Verrucomicrobiia > Limisphaerales > JADLHS01 > JADLHS01. The sequence goes on from JANOHH010000258.1 coordinate 128, forward strand.
GCCAGCGGACGCACCTGCCATTCGTCGGCGCGGTATTCGGCCTTAGTGAACTGTTCAACTTTCTGGAGGACGATCTCCTCCATGATGTCCATGAGGCGGTCGCGCACGTCGTTGGAATTGATGATTTCGTTGCGGAAGCCGTAAATGACTTCGCGCTGTTTGTTCATGACGTCATCGTATTCGAGCGTGCGTTTGCGTTGCTGAAAGTTGTGTTGCTCGACGCGCTTTTGCGCCTGGCCGATCGAGCGGTTCAACAATGGATGCTCCAACTCCTGCCCTTCTTCCAAGCCCATCTTCTCCATGTATTTGACGATCTTGTCCGAACCGAACAACCGCATCAAGTCGTCCTCCAGCCCGATGAAGAAATGCGACGATCCCGGATCGCCCTGCCGCGCGCAACGGCCGCGCAACTGCCGATCAATGCGCCGGGCCTCGTGCCGTTCCGTGGCGAGCACGTGCAAGCCACCCAAGTCGGCAACGCCGGGTCCGAGTTTGATGTCCGTGCCGCGCCCCGCCATGTTCGTCGCGATGGTGATGGCCCCGCGTTGGCCGGCGCGGGTGACAATCTCGGCTTCCTGCTGGTGATACTTGGCGTTGAGGACGGAGTGAATGAGCTTCTCGCGTTGCAACATGCGCGAAAGCTGTTCGCTGATGTCCACGGAAATGGTGCCTACGAGAATCGGCCGGCCCTGGGCATGCACGGTTTTGATTTCGTTGAGCACGGCGTTGAACTTCTCCCGCTTGGTCTTGTAAACCGAATCGTTCGCGTCCTTGCGGGCAATCGGCCGGTTGGTCGGGATGACCAGCACGCCGAGTTTGTAGATGTCAAAGAATTCGCCGGCCTCCGTTTCAGCCGTTCCGGTCATGCCTGCGAGCTTGTGGTAGAGGCGAAAATAATTCTGAATCGTGATCGTGGCAAGCGTTTGGGTCTCACCCAACATGATCGGTTTGCGTGCAAACCGGTTACGCCTAAACCAGGCCACAAACTGTACCCCCACAGTAGCCAGCCCCCCGGCCCCCAGCAAACCGGTTTCCCCCAGCAGTTGCATAAACCAGTTATGGGCACTGGCATAAGGGAACCCAGCGGTAAACACCTGGCTGTAATACTGACTAAACGTACTTGGCCCGGTTCCCCAGAGTGGGCTAGATTGCCACATTTGCAAGGCCACCCCCCAGAACGCAAACCGGTTAGCATTACCATTGGTAAACAGATTTACGGTGTCTGGCCTGATCATGGGGATAGCCACCAGAACGGCCAGCCCCCCGGCCAGGTAGTAACGCCGCAACCGTTTTGCACGCAAAACGGTTGGTAGATAATAAACCCCCAGGGCCAGGGCCAGCCCGATCAAACCGCTCCGGCTACGGCTGGCCAATACCAGCCCACTTGTCACCAGAACCGGTATAACGGCCGTTTTGCGCGCAAACCGGGCCAGGGTGGGGGGTAGGGTCATATTAAGCAGCACGGCCAGCGTATTGGGGCTATCTGTGATTCCTGCCAATCTGGGGTCACGGTGCAACACCAGCCCAGCCAGCCCCGTTATCACCAGGAAACCCCAGCCCAGCGGCCACCATTTAACAACCAGGTGTTTTGCACGCAAAACGTTGGCGGTCCAGTAGTAAAGCCCCGTTATAAGAGGATAGGGTATAAAGGCCACCAGGCTGGCCGTGGGGTTTGTACTCTTTATGGTAGCAACCCCCAGGGCCAGCATGAGCAAGCCGATCCCCCCATCAAGTGGGGTTATCATTTTTAGTTCCTTCTGTCTTATCGTTTCCATATTGAATTGACCCGGTAAACCCCACCGGTGGCTGGCCCCGGCGAATGTAGAACGTCAGCACCACTGGCCTATTAGACTTTTCAGCCCTGGTTCTGGCCTGTTCATATTGATCAATGATCTCTGAGTGGGTTTTGTTTTTGTCGTGGCTCATATCTCACCACCACCCCCTGGGGGGGTACGCCGTGGTAGGAACGGGTTACGCACGTCATACCGCCTGGCAATAAAAAAAACCAGTGTAATGGGCACAATACCAGGCCAGCATAGACACATCAGGACCAGCAAATAAAGCGGATTTTCAAACATATTATTGCTCCTTTTCAGGCTCTTCTAAATTTTGATCATCTTCGGTTTCAGTGCCCGGCCCCAGGGACCCACCGGCCGCGGCTACATACATTTGAACGAGTTCATCCCGGTTGGCTGGCAAATAACCATTAACGGGTATGAGTCGCCGGGGTTGTTGCATAGCCCCATTCATGGTTACATTTCCCAGGATGTAACGGTTGCCCTCTACTATTAGTACGGATCCATCGGGATCATCCAGGTTGTAATCAGCCCCCTTGAGCCATTTCTTTAATCTGTAGACTGATATTTGGCCCTCTGTGGCCGCTCTCACATCACGCCAGCCAGCGATTCCGCCCAAATTGTGCAGAATGACGCGCCACAAATCGTCTGGGGTAAATTCTTGGCTGGCCTGGTGGCCCGCGATAACCTGATCAATGGAATCCTGAACCTCTTTATCAGTAATCCAGGGAGACTGGACAATAAC
>JANOHH010000295.1:0-2571 GCA_031406395.1 Verrucomicrobiota bacterium
TGCTGTGGACGGGCGGGACGGTCAACGTGCGGAACAACAACGCGGGGTATCTGGGCCGGGTGGTGAATCTGGGGTTGTGGCAGATGCAAGGCGACCTGAATCTGAGCCAATTGTTCGGCACCGCCTTGGAGGTGTTTGTCAATGGCGGCACCTTCCGCAAATCCAGTGGCACGGGGACGGGGTCCGTTACGGTAACTTTCCAAAACCAATTGGGAATTATTGACGTCCAGACCGGTTTGCTGAGTTTCAACCGTCCGATTACGTTTGCTGGTGGAGGGGTTAACTTCGGCATCAGCAGCAACGATTTTGGCCGCATTGCGGTTTCTGGAACGGCGACGTTGACCGGGAGTCTCGCCGCGACGTTGCGGGGTGGATTCATTCCAGCCACCAACGCTTCGTATCAAGTCATGACCTTCAGTTCGGCGGCAGGTTTGTTCACCAACACCAGCGGATTGAATGTAGGTTTTGGCCGATCTTTCACTCCGGCATACGCTGCCACGACGCTGACCTTGCAAGCGGCGGTGACGAATGGACCCAATAACGCGCCGACCCTCGCGACGATTTCCAACGTCACCATCACTGAGGGAACAACCTTCACGTTCACCAACACGGCGAGCGACCCGAACGGGGATCAAATTCTGTTCAGTCTGGTGTCCGCCCCGACGAACGCGACACTCGGGCTGACCAGCGGAGTCTTTGCCTGGACGCCGACGGAGGCCCAGGGCAATAGCACCAACCTCATTTCCGTGCGGGCCTTTGACAGCGGTTCTCCCAGTCTGAGCGTGACGCAGAACTTTACGATTGTCGTAACCAAGAGCAACAGCGTCCCGGTCTTGCCGCAGATTGGCTCGCAGCTCATCGGAGTGGGAGGAACGCTCACAGTGACCAACACAGCGGCCGATCCGGATGTTCCTGCCAATGCGCTGACTTACGCCCTGCTCTCTCCGCCGGTGGGCATGACAGTGAGCGCCGCCGGCGTAATTACCTGGTCGCCCACCAATCCGGGAAGCTATGCCATCAGCATGAAAGTTGCGGACAACGGGGGGCCGCCGTTGAGCGCCACGAATAGCTTCACCGTCAGCGTTCTTGCGAAGCCGATTCCACCATCCGGGTTGGTAAGTTGGTGGACCGGGGACGGCACCACGGCCGATTTCATGGGGACCAACCACGGCGTCTTGACGGGGAACGCAGCCTACGCGGCGGGACTCTATGGTCAGGCGTTCTATCTGACGGGCGGCTGGTTGACGGTGCTGCATTCGGCCTCGCTGAGCTTTGCTCCGGGCAGCGCCATGAGTTTTGAGCTGTGGGCCAAACGAACCCAGGCGGGTTATCCTGTTTATTATTTTGGCAAACGCGTGGGATGCGCTGCGTCCAATTATCAGTCGCTGTCCGATCAAATTTCCGGCGGCGCTTACGATCCGCCCGTCGGCCAGTGGCGTCACTTTGCCTGGGTGTTTACGGGAACGGAATGGCTGGGCTACGTCAACGGCGTCTTGGTTTACCGGACGCAAACCACCTTGGGACCTGAGAATCTCGCGGCGCTGTTCATTGGTTCTTCCGGCACCTGCGGCCAACCGTTTGTTGGGCTGATTGATGAAGCCCGACTGTATAATCGGGCTTTGACTTCCAACGAAGTGGCGGTGGTCTATGCGGGTTCGGCTCTGGGCCCTCCCATCATCAGCCAACAACCGCAGAGCCAGTGGGTGGCGTCTGGCAGCACGGTGCTGTTGAACTCCGGCGCTTATGGGTTGGCCCCGCTAAGCTATCAGTGGAGGTTCAACGGCATACCGCTCGGGGGGCAAAACGGGCCAGCCTTGACCCTCAATAACGTCACGACCGCGCAATCAGGAAACTACGATCTGGTTGCTTCCAATACGCTGGGCACGGCGATCAGCCAGGTGGCAGGGCTTTCGGTCATTGAGCCGCCCGCGATCATCACCCAGCCGCAAAGCCAGGCGACGATCGTCTCTGCCAACGTGACCTTTACGGTGGTGGCGAGCGGGACGCCGACGCCGACGTTGAGTTATCAATGGCGCAAGGGCGGCATAGCCATCAGCGGGGCGGTGGGGTCCACCCTGGCGTTGAACAATGTGCAGGTTTCCGATGCGGGCAACTACGACGTGACCGTGGGGAATTGGGCCGGGTCGGTCACGAGTCAGGTGGCCACGCTGACCGTCAGCACGCCGATTACGTGCACGGGGTTGGTATCGAGCGATTGGCACAACCGGACGAACTGGAATCCGCAGGTGGTGCCGACGGGCACGGACACGGCGATCCTCAACGCGGGCACGGTGCTGCTGACCTCTAAGGCCCATTTCTTCGCGCTCAATTTCTACGGTGTCACGATGTGTGGGCCGGTGTGGGTGCGCTCCAAGTGTGTGCTGAAGTGTAACATCGGGCTGCTGGCGGCGGGGGGTTCCCTGACGGTGGCAAGCAACGGGTTGGTCAATGTCCAGACGACCAGCGATAAGTATCTGGACGGGATTGGTGTCGAGTGATTGGCACAACCGGACCAACTGGAATCCACAGGTGGTGCCGACGGGCACGGACACGGCGATCCTCAACGCCGGG
>JANOHH010000319.1:0-4905 GCA_031406395.1 Verrucomicrobiota bacterium
GCCGGCGTTCGTGGTGCTGACATCGGTCAGCAAGGGCACGACTTGCGGGCAGATTTTTTACGACTTCTACTGGGGCTCGGGTTTCCTGCCGTCGCGCTACCAAGGCGTGAAGTTCCGCGGTAGCGGCGAACCGGTGCTCTATCTTGGCAATCCCGCTGGACTAAGCCGGACTACGCGCCGGGCAATGCTCGATGACCTGGCCGAGTTGAACGAACTCAAACTGCGCGAGCACGGCGACCCTGAGATCGCGACGCGCATCGCCCAGTACGAGATGGCGTTTCGGATGCAGACCAGCGTGCCCGAACTGGCGGACCTTTCACGCGAGCCGCAGTCCGTGCTTGACCTCTACGGGCCCGGTGTGAAGGAGCAGGGAACCTTCGCCTACAACTGCCTCATGGCGCGCCGGCTGATCGAACGGGGCGTGCGGTGCGTGCAGGTGATGCATGCCGGTTGGGACCAGCACAACAGCCTGACCACCGAGCTCTACACCCAATGCCGCGACACGGATCAGCCTTCGGCCGGCCTGATCGCCGATCTGAAACAACGGGGTTTACTCGACGACACGTTGGTGATCTGGGGCGGCGAGTTTGGCCGCACCCCGTTCATCCAGGGGAACCTCGATGATCGCAAGCGCTGGGGACGGGATCATCATCCTTACGCCTTCACCTCCTGGATGGCCGGCGGCGGGGTGAAGGCGGGCATCACTCATGGCGAAACCGATGATCTCGGCATGAACGTCATCCGCGACCCGGTTCACGTGCATGACTTCCAGGCGACGATTCTTCACCTGCTGGGCATTGACCACAAGCGGCTCACTTACCGTTTTCAGGGACGCGATTTCCGGCTCACCGACGTTCATGGCAATGTCGTGAAGGAAATCCTGGCGTGAACTTGAACAACAAAGGGAACGTCGCTACGGACACTTGCCGCTCCAGTTTGAAGTCAACTTCAGCGTGGTCTCGGGGAGGGCGGGTTCCAATTCTTGTGCCAGGAAAGTTCCCAAAGCCTTTCAAGAGCGGTCGGGGAAACATGGCCGTCCGCAAATGAAAGATTGATGGCGGCCGGCAGCTTTGTTCCCGGCGGCAGGTTTTGGGGAACGTTGGCGGTACCGGAGCCATGCCGCGCAATCGTGAGGCACGAAATACTTCCCAGCGTCGTGGCTCCGACCAACAAGTTTCGGGCCGGCGGATCGCTTTCCTTTGGCCATGCGTCCACCCACATCCCATCACAAAACACCGGCGTTTGCGCGGGCAGGCGGATGTCCGCTTCGCTGCGGAACGCGTTGGCGACCGCGGGGCGGTTGTCCTGGACCGTCCAATCTCCCCGATACATCCAACCGTTGAGCGCATAACTGCCGGTCCAACGCGGCTCCTTGGTGGCCGGATTGATTTCACCGCCCCACACCCACGCGGTCCGGGCGCTGCCCCAAGGGGTCGCTTTGCTATAGGGCGCGATCGGGCAGAGCCGGACTTTGTCCACCTGCGCGTAATGCTCGATCAAGGCCTGCATCCAAAGGTTTCCGGCGAGGTTATACGGCAGGGTTTTCCCGTGGTCATTCGCGTACATGAAGTTGGCGAGACCAATTTGCTTCAGGTTGCTGGCGCATTGAATACCTTGGGCCTTGGTCTTGGCGCGCGCCAAAGCCGGGAGCAGCATCGCCGCCAGAATGGCAATAATAGCGATGACGACGAGGAGTTCTATGAGCGTAAACGCACGACGCCAGGAACAGCAGAGTCGCCTTTGCCGCACTTCAATCAGATTTATTTTCCTCGTCACGGGTCGTGGCGGCGTTAATTCGGCCGCTTCGCGGGCGCCTGGTAGCCTTTGTGCCAGGAAAGTTCCCAAAGCCTTTCGAGTGGCCACTGTCCGGCGTGTCCGTCCACGAAGCTGAGGTTGATGGCCCCGTTTAGTTTGGTGCCGGCGGGCACATTGCGCGGCGGCACTCCGACGCTACCGTGGCGGGCCAGGCCGTAGCGCCCCATCCCGCCTTGGGCGCCCCAGCCTTCGTAGAGATTCCGGGGGGCCGGGTCGGTGGCTTGCGGCCAGGCATCCACCCACATGCCATCCCCAAAGACCGGCGTCTCCACGGGGCGCTGGACACTCATCTCCTTCCCGAAAGAATAACTGGGCGGGCTCGCCGGATTGTCCGAGTAAAACCAACCGTTGAATGCATAGCCGCCGAACCAGTTCACCCCGTCCACGGGCCCCCAGAGCCAGGCCTCATCGCAGGTACCGTAGGCGTCTCCGGCTTGCGCGGGCTTCGGGACCCGCTTGATGGACTCGCGCGTGATCACGGGGCAGATTCGGATCCGGTCCACCTTTGCGGTGTATTGCGCGATCTTCTTCAACCAGAGCACGTATCCATCCGCCGGATCCGAATACGCCACGGTGGTGCGGTTGTCGGTCAGGTACATGCTGTGGGCCAACCCAATTTGCTTCAAGTTGCTAACGCATTGAATCGCCTTGGCCTTCTGTTTGGCCTTGGTTAACGCGGGCAGGAGCATTGCCGCCAAAATCGCAATGATGGCGATGACCACCAGGAGTTCGATGAGGGTGAAGCCGAGCGAAGCCGGGCGGCGGCCCGGGTACCGGAACTCAACTAGTCTTATTCGTCGCATGAACATCGCTTGCTTGTTGGCTTGTGTTGGCTAGCTTCTTACAAAAATCAGCATGACTCAAGTGCAACTTACCGACAGTGCAACTTACCGACGGCATTGGCGAAGCGGGCCTGACTAACTTGGCCATGAACGCCGCAAGACACCGCACGCGGGATTTGAAACTCACAGATGAATAAATGAAACCATGAAAAATCTTGTCTGCGGTGCGGCTATAGCCGTTTTTTCCATTCCGCTGTTCCTTCATGCCCAAGGCACAATATATTTCTCAAGTATGGGGACGCCGTCTCAAGGCAGCCTCTTAGTCGGAAGTAATTCTTGGGGTGCCGCATGGTTCCAAACGGGCAACTCCGCTGGTGGATATTCGCTGAATTCAATTCAACTGTTGATGGGTAATTCAGTTGGCTCTCCGAGTGGATTTTCAGTCATGTTGTGGGATTTCCAAACGGACCAGCCGATTTTGACTCTAACTGGACCGAATCCAACCGCCGCTGGAGTGTATAGCTACACCACATCCTCTTTTCTTATGCCACCATCGCAAGTCTATTGGTTAGTTGTCACATCGCAGACATCGGTCGGGGCAGGGGCTTTTAATTGGTCATACTCAAGCCTGCATGCACTCGGCAACCCTTGGTCGGGCGGGGGCTACAATGTGTCAAGTGATGGATTGAATTGGATAAGAGACCCAGATAGAGAATTTCAATTTTCCGTTTATGCTTCGCAGATTCCTGAACCTTCGTCCCTTGCCCTCTGCCTCACAGCCGGAATCATCGCGGCCCACCGGTTCATCCGGCGGCGCAAAATACAAGCAGGTCATCTCCATTAAAGTTTGAAGCCACTGTCGGGGTCGAATCAAAACCAGCTAGTTGCGGGAGGATGGGGCATGTCATTTCTGCGGATTCGTGCATAGGGTTTGCCGGGCTCCCTCCCGTGAGTTGCCTCGGCCACGCCACGCCACGCGCGGTTGACATATCGTTTCAGTGGGTGCGATTATCGGCGGACGCATGTAGAACACAAAATCGTGAAGTCCTTGTCCGCATGAAACGAATTGGCTGGAGTTTCCCGTTGGGAGCCGCGCTCGCGGTGGGCGGCTTCGCGGCGCCGGCCGCCGTGACGCCCAACCCGGGGCAGGTTGAGTTCTTCGAGCAGCACATCCGGCCAACGCTCGTGAACGAGTGCTATGAATGTCACGGCACGAAGAAACAAAAGGGCGGGCTGCGCGTGGATTCCCGCGCTGGCCTGCTCCAGGGCGGGGATTCCGGCCCGGCGCTCATCGCGGGCGATGCGAAGAAAAGCCTCCTCCTTCAGGCGATCAAACATGAAAATGCGGACACCCAAATGCCGAAGGATCGCCCGCAGCTTGCGGCCTCGGTCATCGCGGATTTTGTGACCTGGGTGAATTCCGGGGCGCCGGATCCGCGGGACGAGCCGACGACGAAAACCGTCCGGAGCGAAATGACCTGGGACGCAAAAGTCAGCGCGAGCAAGGATTGGTGGAGTTTCAAACCGGTGCCGAACCCCATTGCCCCCCGAGTTCAACACGCGGCATGGCCGTCCACTTCCGTTGATCCGTTCATCCTCGCGAAGCTCGAGGAACGGGGGCTCCAACCCGCTCTACCCGCCGACCAACGCACACTGATCCGCCGCGCAACCTTCGATCTCACCGGGCTACCCCCGACTCCCGGGGAGATTGATGCTTTTGCGGCGGACCGTTCCACGAACGCTTTTGCCAAAGTAGTTGACCGCCTCCTGAACTCACCGCACTACGGCGAGCGCTGGGGGCGGCATTGGCTGGATATCGTCCGCTACGCCGACACTGCTGGCGACACCGCCGATTATCCGGTCGGGTTGGCGTGGCGTTATCGGAACTACGTGATCGACGCGTTCAATGCCGACAAGCCGTACGATGAGTTTCTGCGCGAGCAGATCGCCGGCGACATTCTGGCGGAGCAGGGGGCGCGCGAAGGTTACGCCGAACGGGTCACCGCCACCGGGTTTCTGGCCATCTCGCGCCGCTTCGGGTTTGACTCGGAGAATTATCATCATCTGACCATCCAAGACACCCTTGACACGCTCGGGCAAACCGTGCTGGGGCTCAGCGTGGGCTGCGCGCGGTGTCACGATCACAAGTTCGACCCGGTTTCGATGAAGGATTACTACGCACTTTACGGCATCTTTGACAGTAGCCGCTATGCGTTCCCCGGCTCGGAACAAAAGTCCAAACTGCGAGCCATGGTCCCGCTCACTCCACCGGTGGAATCGCAGCCCAAATGGCGCGCGAATGACCAGC
>JANOHH010000334.1:0-8510 GCA_031406395.1 Verrucomicrobiota bacterium
ATTTTCTCATCACCATTGTTTTGTATCTGAGCGTTGGCGCGACCATCGTGTTGGCGCGGCATGTTCTGGCGCGGCCTTTTCTCGAAGCGCTCCAGCGCTGGCGCGGCACAGTGCTTTATGCGGCGCCCTTTCATTTTGCGATGCTGGCCCGGGACCATTCGGGGGTCACCATTCCCTCCGTGCGCCTCGCGGTCTCCACGACCTGCGCGCTGCCGCTGGATGTCGCGGAAGAATTTTACCGGCGTTACCATCTCTCGCTCGTGCAAGGCTTGGGCGTGATTGAACTCGGTTTGGTAAGCTTGAACACGGACGATCCGCGTGGCCGTTGGAATTCGGTGGGCCGGCCCGCGGGCGGATTTCGCGTGCGAATCAACGATCCGGATGCCGAAGGCTGCGGCGAAGTCGCGGTGGCCGGCCCGGGCATCTTCGATGCCTACGTGGCTCCGTGGATTCCGCGCGCCGAATTATTGAGCGACGGCTGGTTTCCCACGGGCGACATCGGGCGGCTGGACGCGGATGGCTTTTTGTTTTTGCTCTCGCGGAAGACAGCGGTGATCAATCTAGCGGGTCGCAAAGTGTTTCCCGAGGAAATTGAAGCCGTGATCAACCGCCATCCGGCCGTCCGAGAATCGCGCGTTTACGGCAAGCCCCATGCGCATCTGGGCGAAGTGGTTGAGGCGGAAATCGTGCTGGATTCGCCCGACGCCAGCCTTGATTCCGTGCGGGCATTTTGCCGCGACCATCTGGCGTCTTACAAGATCCCCATGCGCTTCAACCTCGTCAGCGCCTTGCCACGCACGCCCGTTACCGGCAAGATTCGCCGGGCGGCGGTAGTCGCCTGACATGATCGAAGCACAAGAAATTGAAGCCAAACTCCTCGACTTCCTGAAACGCGAAGTATTCGCACCGGGGGTTGCCATCACGCCGGAAACCGACCTCGTCGCTTCGGGATTTGACTCCATGTCCCTGGTGCGAATGCTGGTTTTCATCGAGACGGACTACGGCTTCTGGATTCCTGAGAGCGAAATCACCGGCGAAGCGCTTCAGAACGCCCGGGCGCTCGCCGCCACGATCACCCGCCTGCTCAATGCACGGTGATTTGCCACTCAACGGTTCCGATTACCTGATGCTCGGTTTCGATCACGAGCTGCGGCGGCATGGTTACGCGGGCAACTCCTGTCAAATTGTGCTCGAACTCGCTTCGCCCATTTCGCCGGAAGCGCTGCGGCAACGCTTGGCCGGACTGACCAATCGTTATCCGATCCTCCGCGCGCGTCCCGGGGGCCTGTTTTCACCACAATGGAAACCGCTCCCCGCCGCGAACGGCTTTCCGCTGGTGCGAGTGCATCGGGATAGTCCGGACCTGCGCGAACAACTCAGCGACGAGCCGCTGGCCATTCGTCGTGGAGAATTGTGCCGCTTCGATCTCCTGGCAGGCGATGCGGGCAGCATGGCTCTGGTGTTCACCTGGACTCACGCACTGATGGATGCCCCCAGCGCAGAACATTTTCTCGCGGTGGTAGGGCGGGAAGACGTTACGCTGCCAGCGACAACGCCCGTTGCGCAACGCCCAAAGAAGCCGCTAATGGATCGGCTCCTGCTGGCGCGGAAAAATGTCAATCAGCTCAGCGATTTCTGCAAAGCTGCGCCGCGAACCGTGGGCGTGCGCTATCCGCAGGCGCCGGCCGTGCAGCGCTATCGGGTGGAAAAATTCTCCGCGGAGGAAACTGCGCGTGTTCGTGCGAATGGCGTGAAGCTGTGCAGGGCGTTGGGCGACGCCCAGTTTCACGCGGCGGTGGCAATGATGGAGCTGCACCGGCTGCATCAGCGCATTGGCAGCCCTTCGCCCAGTTACGTGCTGCCCGTGCCGGTCAGCCTGCGGCCCAAAGGCACCGTCGAGCCGGTGTTCAGCAACCAGATTGCGATGCTCATGGTGCAATTTCTCCCGGAGCACCTGAACACCACCGCCGCGGCCGTGACGACGCTCAAGACTCAGCTCGCCCAAGCGTTGCGCGATCGCCGCATCGAAGCGGGGGTTGCCATCACGGAATTATCGCGCGGTCTGCCGTTCTCGCTTTACCTCTACATCCTCAAACAACACGGGCTGCGGGGCGAAATCTGTTCCTTCTTCTACGGCGACACCGCGGCGGTCACCCCACTGCTGACGACGTTTTGCGGCGCGACGATCCGGGACTTCACGCATGTTGGGGCGACAACGCCTTCGCCGGGGATCGGGGCCATTTTTTATTACTTTGGTGGCGAGTTGCGCGTGACCGTGTTTTATCTGGCGAAACATTTCTCCGCTGCGGAAGCAGCCCAGTTTGCGACTGAGCTTCGGGCCCGCTTGTTAAATCCGTGAGTGCGCGAGCGGATATTGTCGTCGTGGGGGCGGGTGTGGCGGGCATCGCCGCCGCTGTCTGCGCTGCGCGTTCGGGCCACGCGACGGTGTTGCTCGATCAACGACCTGCCGCCGGTGGCACGGGCGGTTTCAGCGGACTGACTACGCTCTGCGGTTTGTTTGACGATGCGGGAGAATTCTTGAACGACGGCTTCGTCCGCGAGTTTGCCGAGGCGTTGACAGAGCACCACCCGCAACGCGCCGGATTGGAGATCGGCGATCCGAGTCACCGTCCGGTACGCATGGGGCGCGTCTGGGTGCTGCCGTATCGCCCGGAGAAGTTTCGGGAAGTCGCGACGCGCCTGTTGGCCGCGACGCCAAACTTGCAAACCCGTTGGAACACGCCGCTGACTGATGTGATTGTCGAAAGTAACCGCATCGTCCGACTTAACGGATTCAGTGTCGGGGCTGTCATTGATTGCAGTGGCAGCGCGGAAGTGGCCCGTTTGGCCGGGGTTGAATGTCTCGCGACCGACGAGACAACCCAGTCGCCCGCAGTCATCTTTCCGCTGTGCGATGTCCCCCGCGACTTGAATTCGCCGGCCGCCGTGGCTCAGGTCTTGTTGCCGCTCGCGCGGGCGGGCTTTCCGCCGTTGCATCTGCAAGCCAGTCTCGAAGTCAACACGCTCACAGCCAAGTTTACCGGTCGCGCCGAGCAGGTTCCCGATTTGATCGCCTTCCTACAAAAAAATGTCAGCGGCTTTGAAAACTGTCGGACGCCCGTGACCGAGTTCAAGCCGGCGGCGCGCGCGGGTCGCATGATCCTCGGCCAATATCTCCTGACCGGCGCGGACGTTCTGGCTGGAAGAAAGTTTTCCGATGCCGTGGCGCGTTGCGCCTGGCCCATCGAGCAGTGGGGTGCGGATGGCGCGGTTCGCTTCCAGTATTTGCCGGCGGGTACGACTTACGACATTCCGGCGCGGGCGCTGTGCGCGGCCGGGGTGCAGAATCTTTTCATGGCCGGTAAAACCATCAGCGCCGATGTGGCGGCCATCGCCAGCGCGCGGGTGATGGGCTGCGGCCTCGCTACCGGGGCGGCGGCTGGCAATCTGGCCGCGGTCTGCGTAGCATCCTCGGGGATCAGATGACGCGCTCGTTTGCAGAACTTTGGGCCGGGACCTTCCACCACGCGGCGGAACATTCGCCCTACTACCGCGCCGTTTTTCGCGGCCTGACTTCGGCGCCCGCGTTCAACACGGTGCCGCTTGTGGACAAACCCACGCTATCCGCGCGCCAGCAAGATTTCCTCTGTGTCCCGCGGGAGCGCGTAGTGGAAATCGTCACCACCAGCGGCACGACGGGCCAGCCGTTGCTCTGGATGCTTACCGAGGCTGATGTGCAACGACTGGCGGAGAACGAACGCCTGTCCTTCGACTGCGTGGGTCTGACGGCGCGCGACACGGTGCTCGTGGCTGTGGCGATGGATCGCTGCTTCATGGCGGGTCTGGCGTATTGGCTTGGCTTGCGCGAACGGGGGTGCGCCGTCGTGCGCACCGGCGCGGCGATGCCCATGCTCGTGCTGGACATGATCGACCGCGTGCAACCGACCGCGATCGTCGCCGTGCCTTCTTTTCTACGGCTGGTGGCGGACAAGGCGCGGGCGACCGGGTTTGATCTGCGAAATTGCTCCGTGAAGAAAGCCGTCTGCATCGGGGAGCCGATCCGGGACCGGCAGCTTGCGTTGAACGGGTCGGGCCGCGCCATTGAAGCCGCGTGGGGCGCGCGGGTTTATTCCACCTACGGCGTCACCGAGCTGGCGAATTCATTGTGCGAGTGCGAGGCCGGCGCGGGCGGCCATCTTCACGCGGAACAGCTCCACGTTGAAATCCTCGACGATTTTGGGCAGCCGGTGGCTGACGGCGAAGTGGGGGAAGTCGTGGCCACGACCTTTGGCGTGGAGGCGATGCCGCTGATCCGCTATCGCACCGGTGACTGCGCGGCGATGATGAGCGCGCCGTGTGCCTGTGGGCGCACATCGCCCAGGCTGGGCCCCGTCGTGGGCCGCAAAAATCAAAAGCTGAAGTTCAAGGGCACATCGTTGTTTCCCTCAACATTGGGGGCCGTGTTGGACGCGGCCGAGGGCGTGGAAACCTATGTGATCATCGCCCGCAAGGAGGACGAGTTATCCGACGCCATCGAAGTGCTCATCCACGGCGCGGCCTCCGTCGCGACTGTGCGCGAAGCGATGCAGGCCCAAGCTAAGATTGCGCCGCCGATTCGCCAGGCCGCCCGCGAGGAAATTGAGGCGCTGCAAATGCCGCCCGAGTCGCGCAAGCGGCGCACGTTCGTGGATTTGCGGTGAAACCCTGCGTCATCATCCCCTGTTTCAATCACGCCGCGACGGTGGCCGCCGTCGCGCGTGCAGCGCTGACGCATTGCCCGGTGATCGTCGTGGACGATGGTTCCACCATGCCGTTGCCGGAGCTGCCGGGGTGCACGTTAATTCGGCTGGAGCGCAATTCCGGGAAAGCCGCGGCGTTACGGGCCGGCTTCAAACGCGCGACGGAACTTGGTTTCACTCACGGGATCACGATGGACGCCGACGGTCAGCATTTTGCCGAGGATCTGCCGCAGTTTCTCACCCTGGCCCGGGCCCACCCAAACAGTCTCGCGGTGGGGGTGCGCGATTTTTACGCCGCCGGCTGTCCGACGCATCGCCGGCGCTCCAATGCGGTTTCCACTTTTTGGTTTCGAGCGGAAACGGGCGTTCGCCTCGGCGACAGCCAGTGTGGTTTCCGGGGTTATCCGCTGGCGCTGACACAGCGGCTGAAGACGCGGGCGGGGCGGTATGCGTTTGAACTCGAGTTCATGGTGCGCGCGGCCTGGGTCGGCACGCCGATTGTGGCGGTGCCGGTCAAATGCACTTACGCGCCGGGCAAGGTCGGAGCGTCACACTTCCGGCCCGTGCGTGATCTTGCCCACATCACGACTATGAATATCGGGCTGGTGCTGCAATCGTGGTTCGTGCCGCAATCGTTGCGGGCAGCCTGGTCGCGCGGCGAACACAAAACATTCCGCGCCACGGTTCGTGAAATTTTCACCGATCACGCGCATGATCCGGTACGCTTGGCGTTGGCGGTCGGGTTGGGACTGTTTTTCGGTATCCTACCGGTCTGGGGTTTGCAGACCGTGCTGGCGCTGACGCTTGCGCATCGGCTGCGTTTGAACCTGGCGATCACTTTGCTGGCCTGCAACATCTCCCTGCCGCCGATGGTGCCGTTTCTCCTATATGCGGGAACGGCGCTCGGCCATTGGCTGTTCACGGGTGAATTGCTCACCATTGCGCTGGGCGAAATGTCGATGGCCCGCGCGCGTGAGTACGTCTGGCAATGGCTCGTGGGCAGCCTGCTGCTGGCGGTTCTCGTCTCGGGGCTGGGAACCTTCTTCACCTACACCCTCGCGCGGCTCCTTCGAAAGCGATGAAGCCCAATCTTTACACGCGAATGTACCTATGGCTGGTGGCGCGGCGGCCACTGGTCTTGATCGCCGTGCTCTTGCTGTCGGTGGCCGGGGTGGTCATTTCTCTGCGGATCGATTTGGAGGAGGACATTCTGGACATGCTCCCGCGCCACGATGAGCGGGTGGACGATTACCGTTACGCGCTGCGCAAGTTCCGGCAGATTGACCGGCTCTATCTGGACGTGAGTGTCGGCGCCGAGGATCCTGAAAAACTGGCGCACGCCGCTGATGAAGTGTTTGCGGCATTGTCCGCGAACACGAACTTCGTGCGCATTGTCTATCGCATCGAGATGGGAGGCCAAGGCCGGACGATTGATTTTCTCACCGGGGCGTTGCCAAATTTGTTCACGGAAACCGACGCGCAGGAGTTGGAGAAGCGACTCGCGCCGTCGGCGGTGCGTGAACATCTCACCACGATGCGCCAGAAACTCGCTGGTCCGGAGGGCATGCTGCTCAAGGAGGTTGTGGCCGCCGATCCGATCGGCAGCAGTGCGTTGGTGGTGGCGAAGGTCCTGCCGCTGCAGACCGGCTTTGGCGGGGCGCAACTCGTCGATGGCCGCATCACGAGCGGTGACGGCCGGCACATCCTGATCACGGCCGAGCCGAAGTTTCGGTCGTCCGATTCGCGCGCCAGCACCGCGCTGGTTCAAGCCCTTTTGCGCGAGGCGCGGGCGGTGGAGCAACGTTTTCCCGGGGTCCACGTCGCGATTACCGGCGGGCATCGTATGTCCGTGGACAACTCTTCGATCATACGGGCGGATGCGAAACGCTGCATAGCCATCGGCACCGTGGCCATGCTGGCGTTGTGTTTGATGGCGTATCGCCGCCGATGGCTGGCATTGGTGACCTTTCTGCCGTCCTTCTTCGGCACTTTGATGGCTGGGGTGGTGCTGGCGCTGTGGCAGGATCAATTGTCGGCCATCGCCCTTGGTTTTGCCTCCATTGCCATTGGGGTCACGGTGGATTACGCCATCCACGTCATCTATCACCTCGATGACACTTCCGCG
This sequence comes from Verrucomicrobiota bacterium, assembly GCA_031406395.1. GTDB lineage: Bacteria > Verrucomicrobiota > Verrucomicrobiia > Limisphaerales > JADLHS01 > JADLHS01. The sequence continues at coordinate 6,865 of JANOHH010000334.1, forward strand.
ACGGATCATCCTTCGATGGGCCGGCATTTAAGCAAGCTGGTGTTCCCGGTCGGCGTCGGCGTACTCACGACGATTGGCGCGTTCCTGGTGATGATGGGTTCGCCGCTGCATGGTTATCAGCAACTCGGCATCCTCGGTGCGATTGGGGTGATTTTCTCCGCCGCGTTCGCGCTGGTGATCCTGCCGTTGCTCGTACCGCCTGCCAAAATAACGGGTCAGCCGCCGCTGTGGCTGACCAGCTTGTGGGAGCGTTATTTCAACTGGCAGTCCCAGCGGCGCTTGGGTTTGTTGGCCTTCGTGCTCTTGCTCACGATCGTGTCTCTGTTCGGCGCGCGGCGGCTGCGCTTCGAAGGGGACGTGGCCAAACTCAACGGCATTACGGAATCCACGCGCTCGGACGACCAGTTGATCAACCAAACCTGGGGCGATGCGCTCGGCCTGACGATGGTGGTCGCGCGCGGCGCAACTCCCGCCGAGGCGCTGACCCAAAACGATCGGGCAGCCGAAGTGCTCGCCCGCGATCCCAACGTGACCGCGCTTTATTCGCTCTCCGCCGTGTGTCCCGCACCGGCAACGCAAGCCGCGAACATCCGCCGCTGGCGAGAGTTTTGGTCGCCAGCGAAACAGGCGGCGCTCCGCCAGACATTGCAGCAGGTTGGCGGCGAACTGGGTTTTCGCAGCGACGCCTTCGCGAAGTTTTGGTCACGCCTCGAAGGCGAACCCGCTTTGTTGACGCTGGACACCTTTCGCGGAACACCGCTGGAGCAGGCGTTGACGGAGCGGGTGGCACGCGGCCCCGATGCCACGGCCGTGAGCACGCTGGTGAAATTGGATGATCGATCGCAAGTGGCGAAGATTCGGGAGGCGTTGCCTGGCCTGATCGTGCTCGACGGTCAGGACTTCGCCGCCCACATCGCGGGACTGGCGCGGCAAGGCCTGGAGCATTTCGCAATCTGGACGGGCATTGTCGTGGGCGCTTTGTTGTTGTTGTCGCTCGCTTCGGTCGAACTGGTGATCGTCACGCTTGTGCCGATCGCGTTCGGGCTGTTGTGGACTTTTGGCGTCATGGGCTGGTTGGGAATCCCGATTGATTTAATGAACAGTATTTTCGTCATCTTCATTATCGGGGTGGGTGAGGACTACAGCGTGTTCATGGTGACTTCCAAGTGGGACGAATGGCGCGGGCGGCCTCACAAAGCCGCCGTGACCAGTGCCTCCGTGCTGGTCTCGGCACTCACGACGATCTTCGGCTTCGGGGTTATGGTGATCGCGGACCATCCCGTGCTGTTCTCCCTGGGCGCAACGGTGTTGATCGGCATGGTGTTCACCTTCATCGCCACGCTGTTGCTGACGCCGCTGTGCATGGATTTGTTGCTGTTCAAGAATCCGCCGCGCGGCGCCCCGCGCTGGTGGCATCCGCTCGTGACGCTCTGGGTCATCCTCCACTTGGGCGGGAGTCAGGTGTTTCTCTACTTTGTGCTGCGACCGATCTTGATGCTCCTGTCGCCGCGGATGGCCGACGACCGGTTACGCCGCGCCACGCGTTGGATGGCGCGGGGCGTGGTCAAATGCGTGCCGTTCGGTAAACTGGAGTTTCAGAACATCACACCCGCAACCTTTTCGCCGCCCTGCATAGTCATCAGCAA
>JANOHH010000437.1:0-6875 GCA_031406395.1 Verrucomicrobiota bacterium
GGCACTTTGAACTTGGCGCGATCCGTTTCCAGTTTGGTGACTTCCATTCGCCCGAGATCGCCCGCGCGTTCCTCCAATCCGTTGTTCAGGAACTGGTGATTGCTGAAAAGATTGCCCCCGTGGCAGTGAAAACAATCCGCGCCGCGCAGCCCCTGCGCCGGGTCGTGCTCGGTCACGAACAACTGCAGTCCGCGCTGTTCTTGCGGAGTCAACGGTTCTAGCTTGCGCGCGGCCCGATCAAACTTGGATTCTTGCGAGACCAAAGTGAGAAGGAATTGCTCCAGCGCCTGGGCCATGCGGTCGGACGTAATGCCGGCCGAGCCGAAGGCAGCCTGGAATTGCGCCGGGTAATCGCCTTCCGTGGCCAGCTTGGCGACGGCTCGCTCCAGGGTTTCGTTCATTTCGTGCGCATCCTGAATGGGTAAAAGCACCTGTTCGCGCAACGACTTCACCCGTCCGTCCCAGAAGAATTCCTTCCCCCAGGCCAGATTCACCAGTGGCATCGAGTTTCGCCGGCCGATCTGGCCGCTTTCGCCGGGACTTTGGCGGCGTCCATCTGTGAAGGCCTTCGCTGGTTCGTGGCATGTGGCGCAGGATTGGGAATTATTCTTGGAAAGCCGGGGATCATGAAAAAGCCGCCGACCCAGTTCCACCCCTTCAACCGTCAACGGATTGTCTTCGGGTAATCTTACTTTGGGTAAACGTTCCGAAATGGTCAGGGGAAAAGGTGTGGTGCCAGCGGGCGGCGGTTGGGTTGAACCTTGAACTAGGGCCTTCGGCTGGTAGAGATCGGTTTGCACACTCTTGACGGCAAACGACTGCCTGACCCGGTCCTTGAGCCGCGACGCGAGTTCATCACCTTTGCGCGAGTGGGTGGAGGTGGCTTCGCGGAGGATTTTGCCGGCGGAGAGAATCGGGGCGATCTCCAAGGTCAAGCGGATGGTGGTGAGTTGCGCGCCCGAGAATTTAACTGGCACTTCAACCATCATGGGCTTCTCCGCGCCGGCAAGATGGTAGGAGAATCCGCTGGTTTTGCCCGGCTCCGGATCCCAATGTCCTTCAATCGCCAGGAACACATAGCCCGCACTCCAGCCCCAGTGAAGTCCGCACACATCCGGATGCAGCGGATGTTCCGGCGGCCAAATTTGCGGATCGCTGGCATCCGTCTTCGCGTCCACGCCCACCAGGAATCGAAGGGCTTTGAACTCTTGGGCCGGGAGTCCATCGGCCGTGGCGGACAGGCGTTGCTTTTGCGCGTTGAGATAAACCTGCCATTGCTCGGATTCCAGCCAACTACCATCCGTGCGCTGGAGCGCCAACTGTGAGAGCAACCCATCGAGCCGGCTGATGGAAATCCCGTCCACTCGTTCGCTGGGAAGCCGCTGTCCCAGCACCAGTGGTTTGCCCTGCCACGCGGGCTCAATCTCCAATTGCAGTTTCTGGCCAAACGCCGATGAAAGACAAACCATCCCACCGAGTGCCACCAAACCCACGAGCCGCCGCCCCGAAAGTTTGCTTTCGAGGACCGGCTTTCCGGTCGCACTGGATCTATGGGCCGTAGGAGTCAATTGTTTTGGGGCTAACCGAATTTGAGGCTCGCCGCCAGCGCGTCCGGCAACGCCACGAATCCAAACGTAAAGTTGAATCGTTTTTTTCTCACTTTCACTGCATTCTCAAATTCAGACCGCGTGACTCTTAGCTTTGGGGCAATGCTCAATGGGGCCTAGCCTAGGTCGAATCCCCCCGCGCCACAATCAGGGCGAGCGAGCCTCGGACGACAGGTGTTGATGCCGAATCTAACCCAGTTGAATCCCAATTCGCAATCCGTAGAAATACGCGGCTTCCCATGGCGAATAATGCCGGTTGAAGTAAGCCAACTCCTGGCGACGATCCCGGCGCCGGCCAGAGGCGGAAAGGCCTATAGCATCGGTAGGGGTGAAATCCCAGTTCAGAGGAGGTAGGGGAGACTTTGTAATTGGCGAACGCCTCGAAATTACCGGTCACAGTGGCGAGCGCCGTGCTCCGAAGTAATGGGAGATTCTGTTCCGGGAGTGCCGGCTGATCCTCACTACCGCTCCAGGGTTTGTGATCGCGCCGGATCGATTGTCGGGGCCGACTTTCAGCCAAAGCGCAGGAAGCCATTCGGATTGGCCAGTTCAACTGGAGTGCATCGGCGGCCCCACAGCGCGAATCCAATCCATCTGCTGTGCGCGAGTCCTCTCCGCCCGAGTCGGTTTCAAGTTTCCTGAAACATTATGCCCGGTCGCTGGGTAATACCCATGGAATTTTAAATTCCTCAACCGCAACCAAAAGAAATCACTATGAAAACATTACTCTACCGTCCCTTCGTGTTCGCGCTCGTCACGGCCAGCCTTTGTTTCACCGCCCAAGCTGAGTCGCTGGGGGTGGTGGACTTCGGCAAGTTCACCCCACCCGGCAAAGGTAGTGAATTCGTGGAAGTCCAGGTCCGCAGCAACCTGCTGATCTTCGCGGCCCAACTGGTGGAAAAGGAGCAACCCGATGCCGCCAAACTCCTGCGCAGCGTGCAACTGGTCCGCGTCAATGTCGTCGGGTTGACCGACGAGAATCGGGAGGAAATGCAGAAGCGCATTCAGAAAATCCGGCAGGACCTTGAAAGCCATGGCTGGGAACGCAACGTGAACGTGCAGGGCAAGGACGGCGAAGACGTCGGGGTTTACACCCAGACGGGCGGGGGCAAAACCCTGGCGGGAGTCGCCATCACGGTGATGGACCCGAAGAACGTGGTGCTCGTCAACGTCGTCGGCGACATCCGGCCCGAACAAATCGCGGCCTTGGGTGAGAGCCTGAACATCGAGCCGCTCAAGGAAATCAGCGGCGCCATCAAGAAGTGATCGGAGGGAACCTTTGCCGGGCGGACGCAAGCTGAACCGCTCCGCCCGGCTGACTCACCCCCCAAGCTCAACCGTTCCATGAACCCCACCCCTGAATCTCCGTTGGTCCGTCCGCTTACCAGACGCCCGTGGTTCTGGGTAGGGCTGGCGTTGTTGCTGTTCCCGTGCGTGGCCCTTGGCGTGATCGCGCTGGGTGCGGCCAGCTATCTCCATCTGAGTTCCGACACGCGAGCATTGCGGAATGGATTGATGAAAGCCAGCGGCGTCGAGTGGCGACAGAACATCGGCCTCAACCTCGGCAGTATGACATTGAGCGTGGTCCGCGTCGGTCTTGCCTTCGCCCCGCTGGACGCCCAAGCGCGGGCGGCCATGCAGACCCTTCGTGACGTCGAAGTCGGCATCTACGAACCGACACCCGGAACGAAACCGCCGGACTGCGCCGCCCTGCTCGCCGTCGCGGACACCTGGTTGAACGCCCGCGGCTGGGAGCGTGTGGTCGGCGTCTTGGACGGCGAGGAACTAGTGAGCGTTTACGTGCCCAGCGGAGCCATTGCCGCCCGGCAGGTGAAATGTTGCGTCCTGGTCTTCGACGGGAAGCAAATGGTCTTGGTTTCTGCCCGGGCGGATGTGGAACCGCTGTGGGAATGCCTGCGCAGCCAAATCGACCTGCGCGCCAAAGTGCGATCGCTGGCGGCTCGGTGAACGGATCTGAAACGGCCAGGAGTTCGGTTCTTAATGAATCGCGTGCCTGACGAGTCGGCGAACTTGCGGGGTGATCGGACAAATTCCCGACCGTTGGCGACGGCTACCTCCGGCTGAACAGCGTTGGGCGAAGGCAGCCGCGGTGTTGGCGGAGGAAGACCAGGCCCCGTGAGACGAAGGTCAACGCCGTGTTTTCCGCCAGTTCGCGACAGATGAAAACCTCCCCGGCGCCGCAGCCGCAATCGAACTTGATGGCGCAGAACGGCAGGTGACCACCGGCGTGCAATGCAAGCGCGCGCCGCAGCACCAACAGCCTGAACGGCACCAGCATCGCCACCGCCACCAGCGCCGTGCCGCGCACCGCCACCCCGGCAGCAACCGCAGGCCGCAGAACCCTTCGAATCAGGGCAGAATGCCGACGATCAGGTTTGGACCGAACTCCGAACTAGAGCGATACTTTTCAAGGGATCACGTCCCTGATTTCAGATGAAGATTCTGTTCCTGGAGTCGAGGCCGATCCTCACTGCCACTCCAGGGTTGGTGATCACGCCGGATCGGTTGCCAGGGTTTATAACGCAGAAAGCTTTTGGAATGAGCCAGTTCGAAGCTGGTGCTTGCACGTATTATTGCCCGGCGGGCAGAAGGGTATGAAAAGGTTATTGTCAGACGCCGGGGGGCGGCGTAAGTTTTGCCTACCAAATTTGTAATGGCTATGGCGGACGATACTAAAGAACCAACGGTCAGCGATCTATTGAAGAACTCCACGCTTTACCGCGAGTTCCAAGCTGAACGCGAGGAGATTCTCAAACACAAGTGGATCGAGTCCGAGAAAGCCGGGCACGATATCGGCTTCGAGCGCGCGCTGACCGACTGGATCGTCAAGCACCGCTCGAAATGGCGTAAAACGCGTCAGGCGGCGACCCACAGTCCAAGCCATTAACTAACCAAGCCTGCTCCTTTAACGCGGCCCTGCGAGGTCGCCAAGGCGCACCATGAAAACAAACTTCCAACCAGCGAACCCGCTCCCGCCAACTGGTTCGTTTCTTGCCCGCCCGTTCCGCTCGTCGTTCTGCGTCACTTGTCCTTCCGATTTTCCTCATGCCTGAAGCTATCGTCATTCTCAATGCTCCCGCCATCCAGCGGGCGCTGACCCGGATTGCCCATGAAATCGCCGAGCGAAACGAGGCGAGCGCCGAGGTCGTGCTGGTAGGCATCCAGCGGGGCGGCGGGCCGTTGGCGGAACGATTGGCGACCCTCCTAGCCGGCATCTGGGGCAACCCCGTGCCGTGCGGCCACCTGGATGTGTCCATGCACCGCGACGATCTCGACCAGAGGGCCGCGCCGGAGATTCACCCGACTGTCATCCCCTTTGACGTGACGGGCAAAACCGTCGTGCTGGTGGACGATGTGTTGTTTAGCGGCCGCACGATCCGTTCGGCGATGGATTCGCTCAACGACTTTGGGCGACCCAAATGCATCCAGCTCGCGGTGCTGGTGGACCGCGGGCATCGGGAATTGCCGGTCAAAGCGGACTTCGTCGGCAAAAACCAGCCCACGTCGCTGGCGGAGCAGGTTCATGTCCGGATTGGTGAAGCCGGACGGGAGGACGAAGTGGTGCTGGAATGCCACCCTGCACTTTGAAAACCCAATGCGCTCAGGCTTCGGCCATCAGAATCGCCCGCTGAAAACTGAATGCTGAAAACTGGAAACTGAAATGAGCTGGCATCGCCCCCATCTGCTCGATATCGAATCGCTCTCGGCGGACGAAATCCTCACCGTGCTGGACACGGCGAAGGCGTTCAAAGCGGTCGGCGAACGCGCGATCAAGAAGGTCCCGGCCCTGCGCGGGCGTACCGTCGTCAACCTCTTCATCGAACCCTCCACGCGCACCCGCACCAGTTTTGAGTTGTCCGAGCAACGCCTCTCCGCCGACATCATCAACTTCACCGCCGAGGCGTCCTCATTGAAGAAAGGTGAATCGCTCAAAGATACCGCGCGCAACCTCGAGGCGTTGAATGTGGATTTCATCGTCATCCGCCACAGCGCGGCGGGCGCGGCGCATTTCCTTTCGCGGGTCTTGAACACCCATGTCATCAACGCCGGCGACGGCGCCCATGAACATCCCACCCAGGCCTTGCTTGACGCGTTCACTATTCGCGAGCGTAAAGGCAAAATCGAAGGGCTTAATGTCACCATCCTGGGCGATATTTTGTTCAGCCGCGTGGCGCGTTCCAACATCTGGGCGCTGACCAAGCTGGGCGCCAAGGTGACGCTTTGCGGCCCGTCCACGCTCGTGCCCCGGACGTTCGAGCAGATGGGCTGTCGCGTGACCCACGACGTGGACGCGGCGTTGCACGATGCCGATATCATTCATCTTTTGCGCATCCAGCACGAGCGCCAGCGCAAAACCATGTTCCCTAGCATTGGCGAATACACCACGCTCTTTGGGTTGAATCAAGCCCGGCTCGCGAAGGCCCGGCCCGATGCGCTCATCATGCACCCCGGGCCGGTGAATCGCGGTGTGGAAATTGACAACGAGATCGCCGACAGCGCTCGCTCGTTGATTCTGGAGCAGGTGACCAACGGCATCGCTGTCCGCATGGCCGTCCTGTTTCTCGTGAACGGAGGTAAGGGGCCGCAGGAAGTGACGGGAGGATAATTCCCCGTAACAGCCGACGTGCGGAGGCTCTCACTGGCTGGCGTGAAAGTGGGCGGGTGAGAGAGTGGGGAAGTTGGAGACAAGGAATCGCGCCAACTCTTACCGGTTGTTCGAAGTTGGAGGTTCAGTGTTCGATGTTCGATGTTCGGCGTTCCTCTCCCGCTACTTTCTATTTCTGAGATGCCTCGGGCCACCCAGATTTAGGTGCCTCCCCGAGACACCAAGCAGAACAGTTGTTCTCATCACCAAAAATAGCTACAAACGACGGAAATTTGTTCCCGGAACTTTTTGAGATGGACGGCTCCGGCAGACTGAGCCTCGTTCGAGTTTTCGGACAGCACGGGAATGGTCATCGGATCAGAATGACTCACATCCGTATGGTGACGTAGGTGAAGGCAAAATGGGAGGCAAACAACATGGCGATATCGGCAACCAAGATAGCAAAAGATGCATACAACATTTTGTTGTCAGCCATAACTTGCCGAAGGCCAAGCACTGCGCACAAGAATGCGCAGGCGCCAACGACGTAAAACAAAGGTGGCAAGGCCAAGGCCATCACCGTGACAGCAGGCACCGTCGCTCCATAGGTCTGCAACCTCACTCGCATACCATCTGCGAGATATTGTCCGCAGTAGCCAAGG
>JANOHH010000460.1:0-4845 GCA_031406395.1 Verrucomicrobiota bacterium
GGCAGTATTTGTCGCTCAATCAAAAACAAGGTGATCAGCAAACGGCCAACGCGCCCGTTGCCGTCCAAAAACGGGTGAATCGCCTCGAACTGGTAATGCGCCAGGCCAATCGTGACCAGCGGCGGCAGGTCTGATTCGTGCAGAAATTTTTCCCATGCAGCCAGACACGTTTCTACGTCATCAGGCGGCGGCGGAATGAACGAAGCGGTTGCCAGTGTGCTGCCCGGTTTGCCAATCCAGTTCTGAATTTTGCGAAAGCGTCCCGGCATGGCTTGTTGCCCGCGTACACCGGTCATGAGTTTCTCGTGCAATTCGCGGATGATGCGGACACACAGTGGAAGTTCCTTGAGGCGGAGAATCCCGTGCTCCAAAGCCACAACATAATTGCCAACTTCCCGCAGGTCATCGGGGCTGCGATCCACGGCTACACCGGCCTCCGCCGCCAGCAATTCGCCCAGCGTCGCTTGCGTGCCCTCGATCTTGCTGGACAGCACGGCCTCGCGTTGCAGAAACGGACGCATCAAAATGTGCGGATTGGGCAGTCGCCCGCCTTCGCCGGCCAATTTGCCGATTAAGCGGTCGGCATCCGACAGCACACGGATAAGCCGGGGCGTCCAATCGAGCTTCGGAGGCAGAGGCGCAGGCACAAAGGCGGCGTAACTGCCTTGCGGCACTTTCTTGCCCGAAATATTTGATTTGCTGGCCATCGGTTACTTTCGATGATGAAAATACCACACACCACTATTTTCAAAAAAGCTAAAAAGCGCTAATAAGACGATTCGCTATTTGCGAGGCTGAAAGGTGCATCAAGCCGCAAATTTAACTGCGTCACGCCATTGCGCCACGTCCTCAACTTTCTCACGCTGGTAGATTTGGTGAATCAATTCCGAAGCGTGATTGACCAGACGCATTGCCGCCTCACGCGGCACGCCCGCGCGCCGCAGCCGGTTGACATAGGTGACGCGCAGGCAATGGAAACACAAATGCGTTTTCTTGATCTTAATGAAGAATTGCTGCCAGCGTCGCGATGGTTGAAATGGAAATTCCACTGTGAATTTTTGCTTCGCCTTGCGGATGCGTTCAAATAGTGGGCACAACGCCGACGGCATCGGCACGGAGAACGCTCGATCTTCGCCACCTTTGGGCGAGGGGAACGTGATTTTATTTTCCACAAAATCAATGCAGTTGACCGGAATCCGCGTTTCACGCAACCGGCAACCGGTGTGCAGAGAAATATCAAAAGCCGTTTGCATCCATTCCGGTTCATCTTTCAACGCCACCCGAATCTCGCTGATTTCGGCGTCGGCCAATTCCGGTTTTTTAGCCGCTTTGTCCCGTTTCAATTTCATGCTCACCAGTGGATTGGCGTCGGCGTGACCAAGCCGCACAGCTTCACCCATGATAAGCGCAAAGGTTTTTAATTCAAAAATCGCCGTGTTACGCCCAACAGTTTTGCCGGTTTTCTTCTTGTAGTTCGTGCGCCAGTCCAGATATTCAAGGGTGTTGCGGTAGGTGATGGCACGGGGCGAATGGTAGTGTTTTTCCTGCATCCAGAACGCCAGCCATTTCCACGCATCAAGGTAACGCTCCAATGTGAGCGGGCTTTCTCAGTGCCGTTCCAAGTATTGAGGCACCCAGGAATCCCAACTGCCGCCGGTGATCTCGCCGGCAGTGCGATTGAGTTCTTTGGCTTCAAGTTGCGCACGCAGGGCACGTGCCTTGACGGTTTCGCCGGGATTGTCCGCCCGGAAGCCGGTGGATTTATTGCGCCGTGTGCCGTCGGCGTCAATGAATTGAACAAACCAGAACGGCGAGTTTTGTTTTTTGTAAATGGATGCCATGGCCAGTGCAGTTTGTGCAGTAAGCTTACTGCACAACATTTAAAAAGTCCAATGAATACAGCTATTTGCTACCACTTTACACCACTTTGCCTGTGACGAGGGTTCGATTCCCTTCACCCGCTCCAATTTCATAACAAAATGCCCGCTTTGTCTACCAAGAAACCAAAACGCGACCGCCCCAAGGACGACAAGGAGCGGTACTACCTCTTGCCGGGTCAGGGCGGCAGCAGTTATCGCCGCAAACAACGCGTCATTCTCAAATCATCAATCGTCGTTGGGGTCATCGTCTCGGGCATCTTCGCGCTGGTGATGTATCTGGTTTACCGCAAGCCGCACTAAATCGTGCGTCATGTTCCGTGCAACAGCGCGACCCTGGCTAGCTGGGCAGGTGAAAAGAAAACCCTCGCTTGGCTTGTTGCAACATCCCAAAGCGGCCAACAGGAGCGTACAAACAACAGCGGGAGTCTCACTACCTCACAGCGGCCCAGCTTATGAATATAGGTTATCCGGAGTTTTTGATGGCCTAGCGCGGGAAGGTCGATCTTTGGGATCCTAGGAATTCATTCCTTCTAATCGTGCTTGAATGCTTCCAAACACGCGGCTCATTCTGCTTTTAGGCAAATCCTTTTTGAGAACCAGCGAAGGCTCAGCTCCCTCCGGCTCCGTGGCGAGTAGGCGGCTGCATTTAGGACACAGTGCACGTTTGTCGTGGCCCACCAACCCAACCCGCTTGACCTCTGCATCCGGAACAAAGGTCCGGCAGTACTCCCAATAGTGACGCCGTTGACCCGTCCCTCCCTCAATCCCGCCTGTCACACTATCCTCCGCAGCGTCGGGCACCGAATTCTGATTTTGATCCGGCAAGGCCACGGTCCTGGTCGAAATCGCCAGGGTAAACTGGAGCTCGCCGATTTGGAGTGAGTCCGCCGGGCCAAGTTCGGGCCCCGTCAGGTCTTGTAGTTCGTTTGGCGTGGGAAGGGTCTGGCGCGGCGGGAGGCAGAACAGTTTTTCGCCTCGGAACACTAGCAGGCAGTGGTGTGGCCGGATCGAAGGATGCCGCAAAACCAAGTCGTTGTCCTCGGTGCGTCCGACGCTGATGACGGGCCGATCGTATTCGAGATCAATGGGGCCGAAGACAGCGGTATGGTAAATGAGCTTAAGCACCGGGTGCGGCTTTGGGAAAGATTTCCTCGAGCAACTCCCGGGCTTCAGCGAAACCTGCCAGCGCGCACTTTTTGAGCAATGACGACGCCCGGGCGGGGTTGTGATAACTGGAGTCCGACTCCAAGTGCAACAGCGCCAAGTTGAACATGGCGGTGGGGTTATCCGCGTCCACCGCCTGCACGAACAACTCAAAGGCCTTGGGCAGGTTCTTCGCCACGCCTTGGCCGTAAAGATACAGGTAACCCAAATTGCACTGGGCGCTGGAGTACCCCAGCGACGCAGCCTCGGTGTAGTAATGCACGGCTTTTTCGAGGTCTACCGGCACTCCGTAACCGTGTTGGTAAAGCCAAGCGAGGTTGTTCCTGGCGGCCGCGTTGCCAAGGCGCTCGGCCTGCAAATAACACTCCCGCGCCTGCGCGTAGTCGCGCGGCATCTTGAAGCCCTTGTACGCAAGGCAGCCCAGCAAATTGTAGGCTTCGCTCGAACCCAGACTGGCCGCCTTCTGCAACTCGTCGCGGCCCAGACCGAAGTCGTTGTATAGGGTCGTGGTAAAGACATGCAACCGGCCGAGATTGTAGCTGGCCTCCACGCACCCACGCTCGGCGGCGCTGCGATAGTGTTGCAGGGCTTCCGCCTCATCGAGATCCGTCCCCAGCCCAAGTTCCTTCATGTAGCCGCAGTTGGACACGGCGATGACATAGCCCCGCCCGGCGGCCTCGCGGAATTTCTCGAAGGCCAAGTCCAGGCTCCGCACGCAACCGAAGCCGTGCTGATAACAAACCGCCAGGTTGTTGAGGGCATCGAGACTGCCAAGCCCAGCCGCTTTGGTGTAAAAACTGAAAGCCATCTCCGGATTTACGTTGATGCCAAACCCCTTGGCGTGCATGACTCCGAGATTGTAGAGCGCCAAGGGTTGGCCCTTATCCGCTGCCCGCCGCAGGAGCGCCAAGGCGGCGCTGTAATTCTTTCGAACGCCGTCACCGCAGGCGTGCATCGCCCCCAGTTTGGCCATGGAATCCGCGTTGCCGCTCCGGGCCGACTGGCGCAACAACGATAACACCATCTCATTGTACTCGGAGGAATCCGAGTAGTGGGTCGGCGTGACTTGCCCAGCCACGGTCGCGATGACCACGTCCGTTGAAGGTTCATGCTGGATGACTTCGTTCATGATTAAGCGCTCCCGTCAACCGTTCAGTACTTGATAATGACCTGAAGTCAGACCTCGCGGAACCCGGGCGGTTGGGGGCGGCTTCATGCCGCGACTTTAGGCCGGGTCTATCAGCACGTCAATTTCAGAATCATGGCTTTGCGGTGGGAAGCGGGGCGGCCGCCGTTTCCGCCGCAACCAACGGGTTATTCTCAAACCCTCGATCTTCGTCGGGGTCATTGTCCCGGGCATCCTCGCGCTGATGATGTTTCTAGATTACGCCAAGCCGCACTCAACCTGGCGGAGCGTTCGGGCTCGCACCCGCTCTCCAGCCAACGCATGACTGGTAGATGGGAATCTGCCCGCGTTCTCTCGGGTGTAAAAAGCTAATTTCATTGACGGAATTCCCTACGCCTGTCAAAAGCAACTCCACATTCAAGCCATGACAGGTCAACCTCCGTCCACCCCGGATTATTCGATCTTGTCGGCGTTCCCGCCGGCCGTCGCCCGCCCGCGTTCCTCGGTGCTTTATCAATTCAGCCTGTTGCTGGTAGCGGTCACGATGCTGCTGCTCCCGCTGATCTACTGTGCCCTCGTCGGGGCGGCAGTTTACGGCGTGTATTATCATGCACTCCACAACTGGGGGCCAATCATGGGCTTTGGCGGAATGCGAGGCGGCCGGATCATGAGTCT
>JANOHH010000464.1:0-2061 GCA_031406395.1 Verrucomicrobiota bacterium
GGAGGGAGAACGTGTCCACCAACTTCATCCCCCTCTGCTCGCTGGCTCGCTTATTGAACCTTTTCATCTTTTATCTCCTTCTCCGAGTTGCTCGCGGCGTAGAAACGTTGGTAGGCGAACGAGGCCAGCATCGCAATCACCGCCACCCCGATCAAGGCGCCGACACGATACAGCTGGCTGAGCTGCGCGAGGTCGTGGAAAAACAACTTGAGCAACGTCACGCTCAATAATCCCAGCGCAGCGTACCGCGCTACGGGAATTTTTCGGGCGATGCCAATCACGAGCAATACCAGTGCGAAGAAAGCCCAGGCAATCGAATACGTCATGTCCCGCGCGAAATTGCCTTCGAACTGAAACGTCAGGGTTGCGCCGGGCGGGCTGAAGTAGTCGGCGATTTCAATGTTCAGCAGCAGAAACGCCAGCACGGTGCCGAGCCCGGCGAGGAGGGGCGGCACGTTGTATTTCAAAATCAGATGGCGCGGTGGCGCGAGCAGGCGGGCTCCGACGAACAGGCATACGGTCACGGCGCCGTAGGTGTAGAGATACCAATTGAGAATCGGGGTGGCGCTACGTAAGTGATACTTGAGCACCTCCGGGTTGAGCGCGAGCCGGACAAAGGCGGCTCCCAACAATGCGACCCCGACGAGGCGCAGGCCGGGATGCGGCACGCGATGGAACAGCCACAACAACGCTGCGCCTTCGAGGGCCCAACCCAGAGTGATCCATTGATTGCTGAATTGGATCGGAAAGATCAGCGTGATGAAAAACAGCGCCACGCCGCCAAAGAACGCAAGCTGCGTCAGCCGGGCCGGGTTCAAGGCGGGCATTTTTTTCAACACGACCACCAGGCTTATCAGCGCCGGAAGCGCGAACACCGCCGGCAGCAGGCCCATGACGTCGTTCGGATACGCGACCTTCACGAGCCGATGAATCAGGAAGAACTGCGGCAGCCCAACCAGCGCGGCGGTGGCCCAGGGAATGACTTTGTCGCTGAAATGCTTCAGAAACACAAAGGGAAACATCGCGAACCCAGCGAAGAAGAGGAGATACCACATCAGGGGCTGCGTCGCGGTGGCGGGTTCGAAACGATTGAAATGCCAGGCGCATTCAAGCGCGGTCACGCAGACAAGGGCGACGGCGGGCAACCAGTCGAACGAAAACATTTTGGCGAGGCCAAGCAACAGCACGACCAGCAACAGCGCGAGGCCGAAGACGGGCGCGGGGTTCGTGAGTGGCAGGCGCAGGGTGGCCATGATGAGCAGTAGAAATGGCAATGCCGCTGAGAACGCCGGCAGCAGTGCCGCGAGATTATCGGCCTGGGCGAAGTCGGCATTCAGCTTGAGGCCCCGGGCTAGCGCATCGGGTTTTAGTTTGCGCACCGCCCAAACACTGATGGCAACGAAGAAAATGGCGAAAGCGCCCAGCAGGAAGAACGAGGTTGGAAGCCCGGTGAGCGTTGTCGGAATTTTGAAAATCAGCGCCCCCGTGGCGGCGAGGGTTAGCACCATCACCACCAGCACGGGCAGCAACGAGGCCGTCAGTACCGCGACGCCGATGGCCATTACGTCCACGAGCAACACAAAGGGCCAGACCAGAAACGAAAATTCCGCGAGCTTGAAGATCGGGATCAGCACCAGCAGGAGCGCGAGCGGTGGAAACATCTGGCTGCCCCAGAGTGGAGTCGTACGGCCGTTTTGCTTCTGCATGAACACGGGAAACGCAGTGTGAACGGCGGCAAAGATGAGGTAAAACGTGAGGCCGGCGTTGAGCAATTCATTGATCAGCGAGTTGCCGGTCCAAAGCGCGAGTAACCCGAAAACGGCGAGGCCGGCGAGCGGTTGGGCGAGCGCGGCGTTCTTGTCCAGCAGCACGAGGGCGGTCACGGCAAGGTCAACCAGAAAAACAAAGCCAAACAGGAGCCACGGTCGCTCGGCCAGCGGCGGGAAGCTCAAAAACCACGCGGTAAAGGCCAGGGTCACGGCGGCGAGGCCGAGCTGGGCACCGCTCAGCCACCAATTGGTTTGCGTACGGCGTTTCGCCCACCCTACCGCAGCCAGATAA
>JANOHH010000477.1:0-3990 GCA_031406395.1 Verrucomicrobiota bacterium
GGACTCATCAATGCGAGCACCCCCGCCGGGGTATGGCTGAAGCTTGCGGTGACCAATCAACTCAACCCCGTGAGTTCGGTCATCATTGGCTTCGTAACAAATCTGGTGGCGCCGGGCGGAACCAGCTTTGCCCGCTACCAAGTTGTCTTCCGGCAGCCGGCGTCCGCCGCGGGTGCCGTCTTGTTCGATGATTTGAACCTGTCTTTTCCGGGTGCGCTGGAAACGCCCGTTCCGGCTTCGGCGGAGAAAGCCGGCAATAACCTGAGCATCGTTTTTCCCACGACTCTGGGTTCGACCTACCAGGTGCGTTACAAGAACGAGCTCACCACCAGCGGGTGGCAGGTGCTGACGAACTGGACCGGTACCGGCGATCCGGCGATGGTGGCGGACGCCCTGAGCGCCGGGCAACGGTTTTATCGCGTGATCCAAGTTTGCAACTGAACCCTCTCCCTTTTGTTTCCCCTTTGGGGGGATTCGGGTTTTGTTTGATTTCCCGCCAACCCAGAAAGGAAGCACCCATGTTTGGTCATTTCCTTTTTGGCACCGGCAGGTTTGACTTATCCGGTGCGAATTGAGAACGGCTTGCCGACCGCGGTTTGGCCAACGACCGCCACCGCCTCGGCGCAGGCGCAGGCAAACCCGTCCCGGCGAACTAATGTCTTCATGCGATTAACTGGAAATAATTCAGGCGGCGGCAGGAACCAAAACCGCAACTGCGAGAAAGTCAGATCGTTCAGGCCGTATGCCCCGCTCCGGACTGGACCGGTCGGCCTGCTTATTTCCTGCCTGGCCCTTCTCTCTGCGGCCCGTGCCGCAGCCCAGAATACATCGGGCGGTGAATTGCGTACGGCGGCCGAGGTGCGCGGCTTGAGTGTCGAACAAGCCCAACACCACCATCCCGTAAGACTGCGCGGCGTGGTGACGTTTTTCGACGAAACGCTATTCTCCCGGTTCCTCCAAGACACGACCGCTGGCATCTACTTGCAGGCATCCACCAACACCCCGCCACTCCGGCCGGGACAAATTGTGGAAGTCGAAGGCACAACCAGCCCCGGCGAATACGCGCCGATCGTCAACCCGGGGAGAGTCCGCGTGCTTGGCGAAGGCCCGCTGCCAACGCCCAAGCCGGTCACCTACGAAGAACTCGCCAGTGGCCAGGCAGACAGCCAGTTCGTCGAGATCACTGGGGTCGTACGCTCAGTGGATTTGGAAGGGGAGTCACAACATCACCGGATCGAAATTACCACCGGCGGCGGGCGACTCTCGGTTTACTCGAAAAAGCTCCCGGTCGAGAAAATGGAGGATTTGTTGGACAGCACCCTCCGGGTGCGCGGGGTCTGTTCCACCAAGTTCAACCGCCAGCGCCAGTTGTTCGCCATCCGGTTAATGGTGCCGCGCCCGGCGGATTTGTTGATCGAGGTGCCCGCCGCCGGCGATCCATTCGTCGTGCCCGCCCGCCCCATTGGCAGCCTGCTGCGATTCACGCCGCTGGAAGCTTCGGGCCACCGGGTAAAAGTCGTGGGCACGGTGGTTTATCAGGAGGCTGGCAAGCTGGTCTTCCTTGAGGATGGCGCGGAGGGCTTGCAAGTCTTCACCAAACAACGCGACCCGCTCCAGATTGGGGATCGGATTGAGGTGCTCGGGTTTCCAGCCCAAGGGGAATATACCCCCGCAGTGCAGGACGCCGTTTATCGCAAAATCTCCGCCACCAACGAACCCGCGGCAACCCTGGTTTCGTATGACGAAGCGCTGCAGGGCACGTTTGATTGCCGGCTGGTGCGGATCACCGCCAAACTGATTGATCGTGCCCGCCACAGCCGCGAACAATTCCTCGTCCTCGAGGCGGATAACTTTTTGTTTCAAGCCTACCTTCCCAACCGGACCATCGACGACGTTTTTGCGGGCTTGGAAAATGGCAGCCGCGTTGCGGTCACGGGCGTTTGCCTGATCGAACCCGGCGATTGGATGGCCGGAACCAGCTGGCGCGCGCAATCGTTCCGTATCCTGCTACGTTCGCCGCAAGATGTCGTGGTGCTGCAATCGCCGCCGTGGTGGACGTTGCGGCGGATCCTCTGGAGCGCCGGCGCGCTGGGACTGGTGACGCTGGCGGCCTTCAGTTGGGTGGTCGTCCTCCGCCGGCGGGTCCACCAGCAGACCGGGGTCATTCGCCAACAGCTGAAAGTTGAGGCCGCCTTGAAGGAGCGCTACGTGGACCTCTTCGAGAACGCGAACGAAATGGTCTTCACCCACGACCTGGCGGGCCGGATCACATCCATCAACAAGACCGGCGAACATTTGCTCCAGCGTCGACGCGAAGATATTATTTCTACCGGCCTCGTCGATTTGATGCCCGACAATCAGCGAGCGGCCGCACAGGAGTGGCTGAAACAAGTCGTGAGTGGAGCGGAGTTGCCCGCAGCGGAATGGGACTTCAACAACGCAACCGGCCAGCGGGTGCGATTGGAAATCAGCTCCCGCCTCATCGAACAGCATGGTCGCAAGGTGGAGGTTGAAGGCATCGCGCGGGACATCACAGAACGCCGCCGCTTGGAACGGGAACTTCTGGAGATCAGCAACCGCGAACAACGGCGCATCGGCCACGATCTCCACGATGGCGTCTGTCAGCAACTGGCGGCGATCACCTACCTCCTGGATATTTTGGGCGACCAACTTCAGGAAAAAAACGCTCCCGAATTCGCCGAGGCCGAACGCATCGGTCTCCTGATCAATGAAACCAACGCCCAGGCCCGCAATGTGGCGCGCGGCTTGTTCCCCGTCCGTTTGGAGGAACACGGACTCGTCCTGGCCTTGGAGGAACTCGCGGCCAGCGCCAGCAGCCGGTATCGGATCACCTGCCGTTTTGTCTGCGAAGCCACTCCCGTAAAAGTGGACAGCGAGACGGAACTGCATCTGTACTACGTCGTGCAGGAAGCTTTGCTGAACGCCGTCAAGCATGGCAAAGCCACCAGTGTAATCGTGACGCTAACGGCCGAGGGCGATCGGCTAAAGCTCACCGTGCAGGATAACGGCATCGGATTTCACCTCGCCGGCTCGACCCGCAGCGGCATGGGGATTCGCATCATGCGCTACCGCGCCAAAGTCATCGACGCGACTTTGGATTTGCAGAGCCAGATCAACCATGGTACCCAGATGACTTGTGCTTTCAGTCCGTCGTCCCGCGAGATGTTGCGCGAAGCATGAAATGACTGAAATTATGAATACAGGAATGGAAGCTCCAGAGCAGACCCAAGCCTTGGCTACCGCCGCCTCCGGCCCGTCGGGCGTGGAAAAACGGCGCATCTACATTGTGGACGATCACACCATGTTTCGCGAGGGCCTGCGCCAATTGATCGAACGCGAGGCCGGCTTGACCGTTTGTGGCGATGCCCCCGATGCGGCGGAAGCCATGCCCGGTATTCGCACTTCCAAACCGGACGTCGTGATCGTCGACATTTCCCTGGCCGGCGCCAGCGGCATCGACTTGATCAAAGACATCAAAGCAGAGTTCGAGGATTTGCCGGTCCTCGTCGTTTCCATGCACGACGAGTCGCTCTACGCGGAGCGGGCCTTACGTTCCGGCGCCATGGGTTACGTGATGAAGCACGAGCCCGCCAAAACCGTAAAGGCCGCGATCCAAAAAGTCCTGGGCGGCGACATGTATTTGAGCGAAAAAATGTCCAGCAACGTGATCAACCGACTCATGCGCGGCCAATCCGAACCCACCAAATCACCCATCGCCACGCTCAGCGATCGGGAATTGGAGGTCTTCCGCCGGTTGGGTCAAGGTAAAGGTGTCCGATTGATTGCCGAAGAACTCGGCGTCACAATCCCAACAGTGAACTCTTTCCGGAACCGCATCAAAGATAAGCTGCAATTGAAATCTTCCACCGAGGTAATGCTCCACGCCATCCAATGGGTTCGTGATGAAGCTACGGGGTGAGCGACTCGACGCCGAACACGATCAGCCCGGCGATGATGATGATGCCGCCG